>DATJMX010000031.1 GCA_035508495.1 Candidatus Binataceae bacterium | reverse complement strand
AATCGTTGCAGCAGGAATCCCTTGACCAACTGCACGAGCGCCAGGTACGTCAGCGTCGCGGCGGCGAGGAAAGCATAGAACGCCAGCGGTAGCGGAACGAATCCGAGGTCATGCGCCAGCGGCAGATATGGCAGCACGATTCCGAACGCGACCACGACGAGGGTCGTGATTGTCAACGGCAGGCTCGGCCGGTTGCGCCACGGATTCCCTGTCGTCCGAATCACGAACAGCACGAGCGTCTGCGTTGCGAGCGATTCGACGAACCATCCCGTGTGGAACATCGTTTCGTTGGCCTGAAACACACGCAGCATCATGTAGAAGGTGATGAAGTCGTAGATCGAGCTGATCGGCCCGATGAAGATCATGAAGTTGCGGATGATCGAAATGTCCCAACGCTGCGGCTTGCGGATATAAGCCGGATCGACGTTGTCGGTCGGGATCGTCACCTGCGCCAGGTCGTAGAGAAAATTGTTGAGCAGGATCTGCGTCGGCAGCATCGGCAGAAACGGCAGGAACAGCGACGCGCCCGCCATGCTGAACATGTTGCCAAAGTTCGAGCTCGTGCCCATCAGCAGATATTTCAGAAGATTGCCAAAGGCCTTGCGGCCCTCGATGATTCCGCGATGAAGCACGCCCAGGCCCGGCTCGAGCAGGATGATATCGGCGGCGTCCTTGGCGACATCAACCGCGCCCGACACCGAGATACCGACGTCGGCGGCATGCAGCGAAGGCGCATCGTTGATGCCGTCGCCGAGAAAGCCCACCACGTGACTGCGCGCCTTGAGCGCGTTGATGACGCGGTTCTTCTGGCCCGGAGAGACGCGCGCGAAGACGTGTATCTTCTCCGCGGTCGCGGCCAGTGCTGAATCACCCAGCCGATCCATCTCGTCGCCGAGCATGATCCGCCCGCCGTCGAGTCCCACTTCGGTGCAGATTCGCCGCGTCACCAACTCGTTGTCACCGGTGAGGATCTTGACCTGAACGCCATCGCGTCGAAGTGCGGCGAGGGTTTCTTTCACATCGGCGCGCGGAGGATCGCGAAACGTCAGAAAGCCGTCGAGCACGAGATCGCTCTCGTCCGCCGCCCTGACGCCCTCGCCCCGGTCGAGCAGGCGATGCCCCACGGCGAGCACGCGCAGGCCGTCGGCGCTGAGCTTCTGAAAGGTCTCGACGCATCGTGCGCGGGCCGCCGCGTCGAGGGGATGCTCTCCATCCTCGCTAAACGCCGACGACACCGCGAGCACGGACTCAGGAGCGCCCTTGGTGATCATCATGAAGCGGCCGTCCTGGGCGACCACGATTGACAGGCGCCGGCGTTCGAAGTCGAACGGGACTTCATCGGTCTTGGTGTAACCGGCGGTGTCGTTCCCAGCGCTGGCGATAATCGCGTCGTCGAGCGGGCTGCGAATCCCGGTTTCGAACGCGCTGTTAATCACCGCCAGCTTGACCACTTGTGAATTCTCGGCGCCGAAGCATCCGAGCGAGCGATCGAAGGTGATCGCGCCGGCCGTCAGAGTGCCGGTCTTGTCGCTGCACAGCACGTCGATACTGCCGAAGTTTTCGATCGCGTCGAGATGCTTGACGATCACCTTCTCGCGCGCCATCCGCACTGCGCCCATCGAGAGCGTGACCGTCGTTATCATCGGCAGGAACTCGGGCGTCAGCCCCACCGCCAGCGCGACCGCAAACAGCAGCGACTCGAGCGGATTGCGATGCATGCTCAGATTGACGAGCAGGATGAACAGCACGAGGAAGAAGACCGTTTCCATGATCAGGATGCCGAAGCGGCGTGTGCCCCGATCGAACTCGGTTTCCGGCGCGCGCTGGGCGAGCCTTTGCGCGATATCGCCGAACGCGGTTTCGGCCCCGGTTTTGACGATCACCGCGTTTGCGGTGCCGCTCACCACCGAGGTGCCGAGGAACACCATGCACGGCGACTGCAAATCGAGGGTCGCGGGATCCTGCGTGGCGAATTTTTCGGCCGGCGCGGACTCGCCCGTCAGCGCCGCCTGCTGCAAATGAAGGTCGCGGCAACTCACCAGGCGCGCGTCGGCGGGCACCAGGTCGCCCGCCGCGAGCCGCACGATATCGCCCGGCACCACCTCGCGCCGCGGCCGCTCCTGCCATTTGCCGTCGCGCAGCACGGTCGCGGTCGGCGCCACCTGCTCGCGCAACCGTTCGACGGCGCGCTGGCTGCGATAGGCCTGAAAGAAGTTGAGCACGGTGCTGACGACAATGATCGAGGCGATGAGCAGAGCGTCGGTCGCTTGACCGAGCACCGCTGAAATTCCGGCCGCGGCGAGCAGAATCAGGACCAGGGGATTGCGGACGAAGCGCAGGAACTCGCGCAGCGGTCCGCCGTGAGTTACCGGTGCGGGATCGTTAGGCCCGACCTCTGCCAACCGCTGGTTAGCAGTCTCGGTACTGAGACCTTTCTCGGAGGTACCCAGTCGTTCGAACAACTCGAGAAGCGCAACCGGCGCCGTAGTCATACGTCCTAACTCCGGGGTTCAAGCCGAGTGGCATCCCCGGCGCAAGGCCGTGGCCGAGGTGCGCAGATTGTCGTCTTCCTGGGACGCTATATGCAACGCCTGAGGAGCGCGCGTTTCTTCCCAGCGCTACGCTCGCGGCATGAGTTTGTTATCTTCAATTCGGGTGGTGTAAAAAAGTCGTGGGAACTAAATGTCAGCCCGCGACTTTGCAAATCTCGCCTGAAATCGATCTCGCACGTGAATCAAAGCAGAAAAGCACTGGCCCTTAAACGTAAACCTGCCGGACGCGCAGTTCCCGCGCTGCGCCGCGAACCGCGCCGTCGCCGCCGCCCTGAAGATGCGGCCTCGGAGATCCTCGAGGCGGCCGAGGCCTTCCTGCGCGAGCGGCCTTTCCACGAGATGACGGTTGACGACCTGATGGCGCGGACGGGACTGTCGCGGCCGTCGTTTTACGAATACTTCCGCGATCGCCACGAGCTGGTTGCCAGGCTCGTCGAGCGCTTGCAGCACATGATCGAGGCAATGAGCGAGCGATGGTTCAGCAGCGCCGGCGATCCGCGCGCGGACCTGCGCCGCGGCTTCGAAGGTCTGATCGAAGTCTATAAGGTGCATGGCCATCTGCTGCGAGCGGTTGCGGCCGCGGCGCCGCAGGATCGCGACGTGGCCGAGGCTTACGATCGCCTCATCGGCAGTCTGACCGACGGCACCGCGCGGCGCATCCGGCGTGACATCAAGCTGCGCCGCACGCCGCCGCTCAATGCGCGCGAGACGGCGCACGCGCTCATCCTGATGGGCGAGCGGTACCTTGCCGAATCGATGGGGCGCGAGCCGTCGGTGTCGCCGCGCGTCGCGGTCGATGTGCTGACGACAATTTGGATGAGAGTGCTGTACGCTCCGCGCCAGGACGCCGGATGAGTGAATATCTGTACCAAGTTGCGCGGCAGCTGGTCGCATTCGACACCGTCAGCAGCCGCAGCGACGTTGCCGCGATGGAGTATCTCGCCCGCGAGCTCCGTGCGCGCAGCTTCAAGACCGCGCTTCAACCGGTAGAGCTGCTCGGAGTTTCGCAGGCGAACCTCGTTGCCTGGATTGGTCCTGCGCGCTCTGACGGCCTGATCATCTCGGGTCATATCGACACCGTTCCGTTCGAGGGGCAACCCGGATGGACGCGGCAACCGCTCGAACTCGAGCCGGCCGGCGATCGAATCTACGGCCGCGGCACGTCCGACATGAAAGGGTTCATCGCGCAATGTCTCGACGCGATGACGCGGCTCGACGCCTCGCAGCTGGACCGTCCACTGGTCTTCGTGTTCACCGCGAGTGAAGAAGTCGGATGCCTCGGGGCGGAGAAAATCGCGCCTGCGCTGAAGCAGGTGCTGGGCGAAGTGCCGGTTCCGCGTCTGGCCTGGATCGGCGAGCCGACTTCGTACACTATTTGTCACGCCCACAAGAGTATCGTGCTGTTCGACGTGACGGTGCGCGGCATTGGCGGACACAGCGGCGCTCCTGCGCGCGGCGTCAATGCGATTGCGGTAATGGGCCGCGTGATTGACACGATAGGCCGCTACCAGGAGGAGCGCCGCGCCCATCGCGCGCCAGCCTTCGAGGCCATCTTCCCCGACTCACCGTATGATGTGCTGAACTTCGGAACGATCCAGGGCGGCCTCGCGCTTAACATGATCGCGGAGCAGTGCACGCTGCGTATCAGTTACAGATCGTTGCCTGACGCCGATCCGCTCGAGGTGCATCGCGATATCGCTGGGCGTCTATGCGCGATCGAAACCAGCGATTACGCCTCGCGCGAGCATCACGCAAAGATTGAAGTCGGTCCCGCGATGGTAGTGCCGCCGCTGAACTCGCCGCGCGGCACCGCGCTGGAAAAGGTGCTCTTCGGCCTGACCGGCGCCCGTGATTCAGGTGGCGCTCTGTTCGGCACCGACGGCGGATGGTTCTCGCCCGCGGGAATCGTGTCGCTGATCTGCGGCCCCGGCGATCTCGACCAGGCCCATCAACCCGACGAATTCATCCGCCGCGAACCGTTCGAAAGCGGCTCCGCAATGGTCTCGCAAGTGATCGAACGAATGTGCTCCGGCCCGCGCCCCGGCTAGACGGCGCCCGAACGCTCTCGATTCATTTGTGAGCGGCGTTTCTGATCACGCTTCCCGAGAGGGAAAGGGCCAGTTAGTGGCTTCGCCAGTTCTGAGAGAACTGGTACGTCATTGATCAAACAAGGACGGAGTTCGGCGGCAGGCCGAGCATCGCGCGGCCGTGGAGCTCGAGCGCGGTGTCGAGGTCGTACACTACGTGACAGGACATCATGTTGATGTCGCGAAACGCGCGCTGGAGCGGATCGTCGAGCATGTGTGCGCCGGCTCCTGCCGCCTCGACAAGGGTCTGGATCGCCTCGCGGGCGAACTTCACCGCGTAGGCGATTCGGCATCGCAGCTCGATGCGCTCCTCGACCTTCGCGGGCTCGGCTCTTTCCGCGAGGCCAACGATCTCTCTGGCGGCCTGCCGAATGATTGTTTCGGCTGTGCTCGTCAGGACCTGCGCTCGCGCGAGGCGCATCTGCGCAGCGGGTCTCTCGGCTTGAGTGCTCTGCATGCCGATAGTCACGCGGGATGTGAGACGATCGCGATAGGTCTTGACCGCCTGTCGCGCCGTGCCCACCGCCGGAATCGCCGCGGCCACGCATAGAAACGGCAGCATCGGCATCCGGTAGATCGGATTCGAATGCATCCTGCAACCCGGCGCGGTGCCGTCCTGCATCTCCTTCATGTCGATCACGCGATGCGCAGGCACGAAGACATCCTGCATCGCGATGTCGTTGCTGCCGGTCCCGATCATTCCGTCGACGTGCCAGGTGTCGATCACATCGACCTGCTCCGCAGGCACCAGGATAAAATAAATTCGCGGTCGCGATCCGTTTGGCAATATCGCCGACGCGAGCACCCAGTCGGCATGCATCACTCCGGTGCCCCACTTCCATCGGCCCGTCACGCGATAGCCGCCTTCGACCGCGGTCATGATTCCGGGTGGGAACGTCACGCCGGGCGCGATGATGTATGGGAAGCCGCCGCCGAAGGTTTCGTCCTGCGCCTGTTTGGAGAAATGCGCGAGCATCCAGTTGTGTTCGACGCAGAATGACGCGACCCATCCGGTCGATGAGCAGCCCTCTCCGAGCGGCATCATCGCGTCGATGTAAGTATCGATGTCGAATTCGAGTCCGCCGTAAATCTTCGGCACGAAGTGGTAGAAGATTCCGCTCGCGCGCAGCGCATCCCACGCCTCGTCAACCGGGCGCCGAAGCCGCTCCGCCTCGCGACTATTGGCGGCGAGCAATGGCTTCAGTGCGGTGGCGCGCTTGACGAGCTCGCGCGGCGTGATCGCGTCGAGTTGCGCGCGCGACAGCCAGTCGTTGCCGCGCGGAATCCGCCGATCTGCCAGCGGCGCTGGTTGTATTGAATCGCTCATTTGAGAACTCAACTGTCGCTCATTCCGGGCAGGTCAAGCAAGTTGACAATGCCGATCAGCTGACCTTCTGCCAGTCGACACTTTTTTCGTAGGCGTGCGCCAGGCGCAGGATCGTCGAGTCCTCGAAATGACGGCCAGTTAGCATGAGGCCGACCGGCAGGCCGTTCGATTTCGCGCATGGCACGCTGAGCGAGGGATGCCCCGTCAGATCGAAAGGCGCGGTGTTCGTGATCATCGAGTAGGGCGTGGCATCGTCGATGCGCCGGGCTTTCATCGGCGTCGTCGGCATCGCCAGCACGTCCACTTCGCTGAGCGCGGCGTCGTAAATCCCCCGCAGTGTCGCGCGATAGTTCTGCGCCTTCGCGTAAAGCCGGCTGTGATAATGCTCGCGCAGGTACTCGCCGAGCACCAGCATCAGCTTGACCGTGATCGCTTCGTCGTTGGCGCGCGCGAGCATGCCCTGGCCGAAATGCTCGCCCAGCGAAGAAATGTATGCGCCTGGATGATGCGTACCCATCAACTTGCTGTGAGCAAGCATCGCCATGCCCTCGGGCACGATCGCGAAGAGCCAATCGGCGGCGGTGCGATGCTCCGGAATCGAGATCTCGCGCGCATCGATGCCGAGCCGCTCCAGCGCGGAAATCGAATTGCGCACCGCCGCGTTGACGTCGGCCTCAGCCCCCTGATGCTCGAAGCCCTCGCGCACCACGCCGACCTTGAGGCCCGCGACGCTCTGCTCGAGCAGGTCGACATAAGGTTCAACCCTGATCTTGCCGCGCTGGCGCTGGTCGAGCGGATCGCTGCCGGCGATCACCTCGAGCAAGAGCGCGACTTCATGCGTCGTTCGCGCCATTGGACCAACATGGTCGAGCGACGGATCGATGCTCATCACGCCGGAGTAGGGCACCAGGCCATATGTCGGTTTGATTCCTACCGTGCCGCACCACGACGAAGGAATCCGAATCGAGCCGCCCTGGTCGGTGCCGATCGTCATGTCGATCCCGTCGTAGTAGAGAGCAGCGCCCGAGCCGCTTGACGATCCGCCCGAGCAATAGGCGGGATTATGCGGATTGCCGGTCGGGCCGTAAGTGCTGGTGCGTCCGTCGCCCGATAGCGCAAAGTCGTCCATGTTAAGGACCGCGACGATCTCGGCGCCTGCATCGAGCATCCGCGTGACGATCGTCGCATCCACTCCCGGCACGAAACCCTGCAGCACCGCCGAGCCGCCGGTCGCCGGAAGTCCTGCCACGCACACGCTGTCCTTGAGGCCGATGCGCTTGCCTTTGAGCTTGCCATGCGGCGCGCCCTCGACGCTGCATCGCAGGACGATGGCGTTCAGCGGGTCGTCCTTGCGATCGGGCTTGGAGGTAACCTTGCGATCGGGATATCGCGCGGAGGAATCGAGCGGAGCAATTGTCGTGGAGTCGAGCTTTTCGAGGACTTCGATTTGCGCGCTCATGATCGAGCTGAGCGCACTAAGTTCCGCTGGCGAGAGATGCAGATGATTATGCTCGGCGATTCGTTTGATCTGCTCCTGCGTGGGTGCCGCGAGTGCCATGCGCGTGGGACCTCCGAACGTTGATGACTTGTTCGATATCATCCCCGTCGCGCTTTGGCCACGAAGCCAGTCAGAAGTATGGATGGTTGAGTGCGCAGCGCGGGAGCCGGACGAAGCGGCTCCCGCGCTTTTCAGGATCGCATCAAGGAGTGATAGGAACGCCCTGCCACAACTCCCAACCGCCGTCAGGAATCTCGAGGTTGAACGGATTCGCGGTTCCCATCCAGAGCGCGTTCGCATCAGCGACCATGGTGCGAATGCCGTAATTGAACGGATTGCCCAATCCATCGAGTGTTTCGGCAACCGCAGGACTGGTGTCGTCCTGGAAGCGCCAGATGTCGGCGCCCGGCGCGTAGATCGCGATGTTATTGGCGAAGAAACCGTTGTTGAAGAAGTTGGACAGCGACTGCACAGTGTTCGGTCCGGTCTGCAACGCTCGGATGCCGGTTTCGGCCGTGACACTGTCAGCCAAGGTCGCAATGACGATGCTCCAATCGAATGTCCCGATGTAAAGATTGTTGTTGAAGGTAGCCATCGACCACGTGTACGCGTTGAACACATTGCCGAAGCCGGCGGGACCATACTCGCCAGGATTCCCTCCCATATTGTTCGGAACGAGGAACCACTGCCCGCCGCCGTAGACGGGCAGCTCGGCATCGCCATAGAGGAGTTCGGTTGCGGGCTGCGGATCGACGTCCGTAAGCGTGGTGCCGCAGCATCGGAAAATCGCAATCGGTCGCTGCGTGCCGAGAATCGCCATTGCGAAGTCGCTCGGAATGGGCGGGAAGCTCGGCGGCGGAAAGGCCTGGTAGTGCTCCGCGACGCCGCTCAACGGCACCTGCAGGGTGCCCCAATAAAGGAATCCATCGAACGAGGCGAGCGCGCCGCCGACGACGGTGTGCGCCGTGACCCCGTCGGGATCGTAGAAGTTAACCTTCCACAGCTCCTGCCAATTGGCGGCGTCCGCATTGGTCAGACCGCCGACGGCAGCGACAGGGCTCATCCACAATCCGGCGTAGTTGGTAGTGGTGCCGGTTCCGAAACCGGTCCACGTGGTGACGAAGATACGCCCCTGGTGAGCCGCGAGGTTGGCGGCTTCATTGTCAATATCGCCGACGTCCACGAACTGGAAAGGAAGCGCCACTGTCCCTGTCCACTTCAACACGCTGCCCGTACGGGTGGCGGTGTTCTGCACACCGGCGTAGAGCTGCGTGCCGAGCACCACCCACGAGCGGATATCGCTGTACTGCGGGAAATTTTGCGATCCGATATATGCGTCGGTCGTGGCGTTGAACGCGAACATGTTGATTCCGCCGGTGAGCGACTGTCCGGCCAGGAATGCAACGCCACCCAGATTTCCCGCTGAGCGCAGGCCCACCGTGTTAGCGATCAAGGGATCAGACGGCGTCACGTCGGTAAGCGTGCTGGTCGTAGTATCGAAGGTGAAAATTCCTGGTGGACGAGTGTCAGCGATCGCTGCCGGCAACATGTGCGCGGTGCCATAAACGCTGTCGCCGAATTCACAAACGTACGAATCGGTCTCAATTGGATCCAGCGGCAGGGCGACCGCGCTGAGCAAGTTTCCGATAACCAGACACAAAGTGTTCTGCGAAGTGCCGAGCCAAAGCGTGGTTCCCGCTTCAGTGAGACCCCATACGTACGATTCATTTACTTTGTTGGGCGTCGTTGGCGGCGTCGTCTGAAGCTGGTTGATCTTGAGTTGGTTGCTCATCGACGGCGGCGGACAAACGTTCACCGCAGGGTAAAGATTGTTGGGATCTCCGACGCCGTAGAAACATTCATCCGGCGCGGCGTTGGCCATCTGGGTTTTGTCCAGACTAGCAACCGGAGTTGGCGTCGCAGTCGGCGTAACGGTTGGCGTTGCGGTAGCTGTGGTGACAGACGGTGGCGGTCCGCCGCTGCTGCCCCCGCATCCGGCAGATATCAGAATGATAGCGACGAACAGTCCGGCCAGCGCGACTGGCGCGAATCCGATCCACGCCCGACTCGAAGAACCGAGTTTGGTCGACATAACCCCTCCCTTTTTTGACCATCGTCTCGTTCAGCAAAAGGTATGCCGAAGCACCGATCGTCTGGTGGGAGCGAGAGGCTGATACCTGACGGCGGCCAGGTCACACGTGGGCTAGTCGAATGATGAACAGGCGTTGCGATGACAAAAAGGTTGGCGTCGATTCAGAGAGCGCACGGCATCTCTTCGTCGTAATTCAACGTCGAAATTTTGGCGGCGCGTCGGTTACAGCAAGCGCGACAGCAGGTGGCGATGCACGTCGCCGATCGTGCGCTGGTGCGGCACGCCGGGAATCTCGAAGAATACCGGCGAGGTCAGGCCGGCGTCGAACAGCCGCGCCAGGTTCTCGCGGCATCGCTCGGGACTACCCGCGATCGCAAACGTGTCGACGATCCAGTCCGAGATCATTTCGACCGGCATCTCGCCGTTTGCCAGGCGCGCGCCAATCGCGACGACGAGATCAGGATCGAGACCCGCCGTCGCAAACAGCGGATTTTTCGGCTCTCCTGCCATCAGGCCGATCAGTCCTGCGAGCAGGGGCTTGATCGCGTCGCGCGCAGCCCGGTCATCCTCGCCAATCGACGACAGGATATAGCCTGCGACCGGAAAATCGCTGGCGCCGCGCGGGCCGCGTCCGCGTGCGATCGCCTCGCGCGCAAAGCGGATGTACGCGGGCGAGAGCATCGCGCTGAGCAGCACGCCGTCGGCGATCTCGCCCGCCAGCGCCAGGTTGCGAGGTCCAAGTACGCCCAGATGAATCGGGATCTCCTTGCGCAGAGGACTGAAGTTCAGCTTCACGCCGCTGGTGCGGACATGACGGCCCTCGTAGTCGACTTTGTCACCGCGCATCATCGCGCGAATCACCTCGACACTTTCACGAATCGCGCGCGACGCGCCTTTGTAATCGAGGCGCAGGTTGATTTCGATCCACGCTCTCACGCCCGCGCCGATCCCGAGGATCGCGCGGCCCTGTGCCAACTCGTCGAGCGCGGCGAACTCCATCGCGATCAGCGCCGGATGCCGCGTGAATGGATTGAGCACGCCGATCCCGATCTTGAGCGACGTGGTCGCGCTCGCGATCGCCGCCGCGATCGTGAATGCGCCGCGATAGAAATAATCCTCTGGAATCCAGAACGTGCTGAAGCCGAGTTCCTCGACGAGGCGCGCTGCCTCGACGAATTGCTGCACCGTTGCGTTCTCGAATCCGATCGCGAACTCCGTGCGCGGCATGATCAGAATCCGGGCCGCGGTTCATTGGCCGGCGCGCACGGCGAGAAATGGCAATGCCACATCTTCCAGGCGGGCTTGCCGCCATCGTCTTCGCGCACGAACACTTCGCTGCCGCGGAACTTTATCGACACCGTGTCGGTTGGCAGCTCGATCCCGGATGATTTCGCCTGCGCGCCTGCTATCGCACGCACCGGGATCACGCTCTCGAAGGCGAGCCACGCCGCATCGCCGCGGACCTCGAGGCGCAGGATCTTTTCGTCAGTCGCCGGCAGGATTTCCATCACGCCGCGCAGATGAGTCCAAAGCCGCTCCCACTCGGCGCGCTGAGCGTAGGTGTGGCCGTTGAGGTTGAAGCCCTGGAAGCGATCGCCGCCCACGAACGCCTCGCGCATCCCGTCGAGATCGAAGCCCACGTTCGCGCGCATCCAGATGTTGTGCAGGCGCAAAATCTCCTTGCGATCCTGTTCGATATTTTCGTTAGCCACCGAAAACCTCCTGCCGCACGCGATCGTCAGCGCGCGGAATCCTTGCTTCTTGATTGATCGATGATCGACAACACGCGTTCCGGCGTGAGCGGAATGTCGGTAACGCTCGCGCCCTGAGCCGAGATCGCGTCGGCGACGGCGTTGGAGATCGCCGCGCCCGGTGCGATCGCGCCGCCTTCGCCCATGCCCTTGAAACCGCCGAGCGTGAACGGCGACGGCGATTCGATATGCGCGATCTCGACCCGCGGCACATCGGTCGCCGTCGGGGCAAGATAATCCATCAACGTGCCGGTCAGCACCTGGCCGTTGTCGTCGTAAACAATCTGCTCGAGCATCGCGGTGCCGATCCCCTGCGCGACGCCGCCCTGGATCTGGCCGTCAACCACCATCGGATTGATAATTCGCCCGCAGTCCTCGACTACGACGTAGCGCAGAATTTTGATTTGGCCCGTGCCCGAATCGATTTCGACTGTCGCGATATGGGTCGAGTTCGCGTGGGTCATGAGCGGCGGCTCGTACGAGGCCGTCGTTTCGAGGCCCGGCTCCTCGCGCTGGAAGTCCGCGCCAGCGGGCAGATACGCCTGACGCGCGATCTCGGCGATCGGCGCGAGCGCAGCTCCGTCGGCACGCCGTACGACAAAGCCACTAGCGAGATCGAGCTCGCCCGGCGGAATCTCACCGCGGCGCGACGCGATGCGCAAAATCTTCTCGCGCACTGCTGCCGAGGCTTTCATCGTCGCGCCGCCGCCGACCACCGCGCTGCGGCTGCCGCCCGTGCCCCAGCCGTACGGCACCGCCTCGGTATCGCCGAACACCACGCGTACGTCCTCGAGCGCGACGCCGAGCTGATCCGCCGCGATCTGCGCGAACGTGGTCTCGTGACTCTGGCCGTGCGAATGCGTTCCGACCAGCACCGTCACCTTGCCCGCGCGATCCATCCTGACCGTCGCGGTTTCGTAGCCCGCCATGCGCAGACCCATCGCGAGCCATCCAGCGGTGCCGGGCGCCGTGGTCTCGATATACGACGCGATGCCGAGGCCGATCATGCGTCCCGCGGCGCGCGCGGCCTTCTGCTGCACACGAAAGTTCTGGTAGCCGATCATCGCGAGCGCTTTGGCCAGCGACTCCTGATGGCTGCCGCTTTCGACCTGGAAGCCGAGCACGTTGGTGTATGGATGATCTTCCCTGCGGATCATGTTGCGGCGCCGCAGCTCGGCCGGATCGAGCGCGAGCCGATGGGCGGCGAGATCCACCATGCGCTCCATCGCAAATACTGCGGAGGGCATGCCGACGCCGCGATATGCGCCGATTGTCGTTTTGTTGGTCGCGATCGAGATGGCTTCAAAACCGTAAGCCGCGATCCTGTACGGCCCCGGCATCGCGGACGCCGTCACGCCCGCCTCGAGACCGGAGCTCCACGGATGCTCGGTATAAGCGCCGATGTCGCTGAGGCATCGCGAGCGCATCGCGAGCATTGTGCCGTCGCCGCGCAGCGCTAACTCGACGTTAACAACCTGATGCTTGGCGTGGAGCGAGGCGATGAGACTCTCGCGCCGGTCTTCGATCCACTTGACCGTGCATCCGAGCGCACGCGAGGCATACGCGGTCACGACTTCTTCGGGAAAGACATGAGCCTTGAGGCCGAAGCCGCCGCCGACGTCGGGCGCGATCACGCGCAGGCGGTGCTCAGGGAAATCAAGAATCTGCGCCAGATGCGTTCGCAGCACGTGCGGGATCTGCGACGACGACCAGAAAGTAAGCTGCCCGCTGGCAGGCTCGTAGATTGCAAGACACGCGCGGCCTTCCATTGGCAAGGCCGTATGGCGTCCGGTCGTGAAGCGCTCGGCGATCACGACGTCGGCCTCGGCGAAGGCGCGCGCGACATCGCCGAACTCCGCCTTGACCGCGACCAGCACGTTGTCGCCCCATTCGTCGTGCACGAGCGGCGAAGCCGCATCGAGCGCGCGCTCCATATCGACGACAGGCTCCAGCGGTTCGTAGTCAATCTCGACGAGTTCCGCCGCGTCTTCGGCGACATAGCGATCATCGGCGACGATCGCGGCCACCGCTTCGCCAACGAAGCGCACTTTATCGCGTGCCAGCACCGGCCATTCGCAGGTCTTATGCTGCGGCGAGCGCGAAGCGGGATCCCATTCGACGCGCATCACGGCAGCGCTGCCTTCGAGTTCTTCGGCGGTAAACACCTTGTGAACGCCGGGATGCGCGCGCGCCGTGGTGGCGTCGACTCGCAGGATCCGCGCGTGAGCGTACGGGCTGCGCACGAATGCGATCGCGAGCGTGCCGGGCAGCCGCACGTCATCGACGAACTGGCTTTTGCCCATGAGCGCGCGGCGATCCTCGACGCGGAGGACGGACGCGCCGACGAGTTTGCCGGTGCCGAGGGGAGATGCCGCGCTACTCGCCACCGCTGCCTCGCGTGCCCATCGCCTGCATCACGGCCGCGACGACATTCGCATAGCCGGTGCATCGGCAGAGATTCCCGGAGAGCGCCGCGCGCACGGCCGCTTCGTCGAGGGGCGCGCCGCTTGCGATCAACTCGTACGCCGTCATCAAGAATCCCGGCGTGCAGAAGCCGCATTGCAACGCGTGGCATTCGTGGAACGCCTGCTGCAACGGATGCAGCTCGGCGCCGCGCGCGAGGCCCTCGGCGGTCAGGATATCGGCGCCATCAGCCTGCGCCGCGAACATCAGGCACGAGCGGAGACTTTGCCCATCCACAATCACGGTGCAGGCGCCGCACACGCCGTGCTCGCACCCGAGGTGCGTCGCAGTCAGGCCGAGGTCGTCGCGGATGAAATCCGCGAGCAGCTTGCGCGGGCTCGTCTCGCGTTCGAACTCGCGCCCGTTGACGCGGAGCTTGATCGCGATCCGATCGCGGAACTCGAGGTCAGGCATGCCGACGCGCTCCTTCGGTCTCCGCGAGGCATTCAGCGAGTGCGCGATACGCTAGCGTCTGCGTAATACGGCGGCGGAAATCCTCCGAAGCGTGAATGTCAGAGCTCGGCTCGACGGCTTCCGAAGCCATCCGCGCCGCACTACGCAGATCATCTTGCTGGCGATTTCGAATCAAAGAGTCGAGCCCTGTCACCATCAGCGGCACGGGATGCGCGGCGCCGATGCACAGTTGAATTTTCGCAAGCCGCCCAGATGCATCGAACACTGCGCGACTCAGCGCCGCCGCGATCGCGAAGTCGCCATGCCGCCGGCACATCTCGGCGAAGCCATACACCACACGGCCCGCGGGGCGCGGAAATCTGATCTCGGTGAGAATTTCATCCGCATCGATTGCCGTGGTCATCGGTGCGACGAAGAAGTCCCGCGCGGGCACGACCCGCTCGTCCCGCGTCGAGCGCATCACGATCGAAGCGTCGAGCGCGACTGCCGCGAGCAGCCACTCTGCGGCGGGATCGGCATGCACGAGCGAGCCGCCGATCGTGCCGCGATTACGAATGGCGAGGTGGCCAATTTCGGACGCCACACGCGGCAGAATCGGCATCGCCGCACGGAGGTCCGCCGAAGTTTCGATCGCGCGATGCCGCGTCATGGCGCCGATCCGGATCTCTTGCGCGGTGATCGAAATCTCCGCGAGAGCTGCGATACGGTTCAAATCGAGCAGCGCGGCGGGCTGCGCGAGCCGCAGATTCATCATCGGCACCAGGCTCTGCCCGCCCGCGAGCAGTTTCGCGTCGGTGCTCTGCGCGAGCAGTGCCAGCGCATCGTCGAGCTTTTCTGGCGCCGCGTAATTGAATAGAGCCGGCTTCAACTCAAATCCCGAATCATTGGCGTTCCACCTGCTTAAACCGTTACCGACACTGTGTCAATAAGAGTGGTGGACGACGCTTGGCCCCGTTCCGATAAGGGCTTGGCGCGCGATGCCCGTTCGGGTTAAGGTCGCGCTAATTACCGAGCGAGGTTTGCACGATGAACGAGTGGAAGATCGGCGACGTTACTATCAAGCGGATCGTGGAGACCGAAGGCGCATGGCGCGGGACCTGGATTTTGCCTGCTGCCACGGCGGAAAACGTCAAGAAGGAAGCTGACTGGCTCTATCCTGTCTTCTCCAACGAAACCGGCCAGCTTCGCATGAGCGTCCACGCCTTCGTCGTCGAATCCGACGGCAAGCGCATCATCGTCGATACCTGCATTGGCAATGACAAGGTCCGCTCGAACCCGGCCTGGAACAAGCTCCAACTGCCGTTTCTCTCCGACCTCGCCAAAACCGGGCACCAGCCCGAGCAAATCGATCGCGTGCTCTGCACGCATCTGCACGTCGATCACGTCGGTTGGAATACGACGATGAAAAACGGCAAGTGGATGCCGACTTTTCCGAACGCGCGCTATCTCTTCGGCGGCACGGAGTGGGATTACTGGTCGCATTTCGACGGCGCCGATATGCGCGACCCGGTCGAGGATTCGGTGCGGCCGATCGTTGACCAGGGACTCGCCGACCTCGTCGATCCCAACCATCGCGTGACGAGCGAGGTGTGGTACGAGCCGACTCCCGGTCACACTCCGGGCCACATGAGCGTGCGCATTTCGTCGAAGGGTCAGGAGGCCGTTATCACCGGCGACCTGATGCATCATCCGATTCAGTGCCAATACCCCGAATGGGACGACGGCTTCGATTCCGACGGCGCGATGGCGAAGAAGACGCGGCGCGCGTTCTGCGAGAAGTATGCGGACTCGGGCGTCCTCGTGTTCGGGACGCACTTCGCGACGCCGTCGGCGGGCAAAATTTCGAAACATGGCGACGCGTTCCGTTTCGCCGCTGCGAAGTAAGAGCCTTTCGCGATGAGCGTCGTCACGCTGTCATTCGATAATGGCCCCGACGCGACGAGCACGCCGCAGGTGCTCGACGTGCTCGCGAATCGCGGCGTGCGCTCGGTTTTCTTCGTGCTGGGCAAGCAACTCGCCGCACCCGAGAATCTCGATCTGGCGCGGCGCGCGATCGCCGAAGGTCATCTAATCGGCAATCATTCGATGACGCACAAGATGCCGCTCGGCGACGATCCGCGCGCAGACGCCGCCGAGCGCGAGATCGGCGACACCGAGGCGCGAATCGCCGCGCTCGCGAGCGACCCGCCGATGTTCCGGCCGTTCGGCGGCGGCGGCAAAATCGGCAAGCATCTCTTGAGCCGCGCCGCCGTCGATCACCTGGTCGCGCATCGCTACACCTGCGTGCTGTGGAACTGCGTGCCCGAGGACTGGATCCATCATGATGGCTGGATGGATCGCGCGCTCGCCGAGATCCCATCGAAGCCGCACGCGCTAGTCGTGCTGCACGATATCTATCCGCCCGCGATGCGGCATCTCGATCGCTTCATCGCGACCCTGCGCGAAGCCGGTCACACCTTTTCGCAGGAGATGCCGGCAGAATGCGTGCCGATCCTCAAAGGAAACATCGTTCACGACCTCGAACCGATCGTGAACGATGAGCCTCTAGCTGATTACCACTGAATCGACGTCACGACGTGCGCTCGGGCGCGCGTCCTGCGAGGCATAACCGACTCGGAACGCCATCACGGCCTGACACTGCGAGTTACCAATTAAATTCGCGAGCACGTTTTTGAATTGCGGCTCGAGGCCGGCGCTCTGCTCGCGTTCAGCGCGTTCGATTATCTGATTCATCGGCTGCATCGCGAGATCGTTCTGCACCGCCCACAGATGCATCCGCTGCCAGAGCCGTCCTGCGCGCAGGCGATAGAGATCGCTGCGCGAATCGGGCACGACGATGATGCCGAAGGCGCTCGCGGTCGCGAGCTGCGTGTCGCGCGTGCTGGCGAGCCAGAATTTGTCGACTATCGGACGCGGCGTCCGAATCAGCTCGGAGACGGCCCGCGTCAAACCCCCGACCGGCTGTGAGAGCACTGAGAGGCCATCGCGATAGCGCTGAACGGCGTCATAGTTAGGACGCAACCAGCGGTAGCTGTCGCGTGACTGCTGGTCATCGGCAATTATCGCGGCGGTTGCGTCGATCGTCGCCGAACCGAAAGCGTCGCGCTCCGTGGCATTGCGGAACCATACGATTCGAACTTCCTGGTCATCGTTGCCGAGCGCCGCAAGCGCGTCGCAGCTCGCGTTGCCGATCGGACAATGCGTATCGTATGCGCCGCGATTCGTGTGCCGTTTCGTGATCGCACTGCAAAGCTCGGATTGACGACGCGGCGCGGGCGCGAGACTCACGCGCGCAACCTGGTCGGGCGGGCCAGGCAGCAGCCGAAGATCGCAAGCGTAGCCGTTGGCGGGCGCGGCCAGCATCAGATTCTCGAGCGCGCAGCCGAGTCCGACGTGCATCTCGCGCAGATACGGGTCGAAGCTGCCGATGTTACGGCTGGTATCGGCGAAGAGATCGATCTGCGTCGGGCTTACGCGAAAGAGCCACGGCTGCGTATTGTGCGGATTGGCGGCCAGAATCGCGGCGCGCACCGGGTTGAGCGGCTCAGTGGGCGCATCGGGCGACCAATCGGTCCACGGCTGCCACGCCGGTCCCTTGGTGCCGTCAAAGATTCCCTCTCCATAGTAGGCGTGCGCCTTGCCTGCGACGAGCACAATCGAAGCGGCGGCAGAAGCGAGAAAGCTACGGCGAGTGATTGCTTTGGAGTTCATCGGCAAGCCTCCTTCATTTTCCCGGCGACGGAGTGAGATATGGGCGCCACAACGCGAACAGCATTTCGACTGATTGCTCGATCGACGCGCGCCTGGCCGCTGCGCCGTCGAGTTCGGCCGAAGCGAGCGCGAACTCGCCGACCATCCACGAGAGCTTCACCAGCGCGTCGCGCTCGGCGCCGCGCGGTCCGCGCATCAGCCCCGCATCGTTGAAGACCTGGACGAGATCGGAGATCTGCGTGAGGCGCTGGCGGCGAATCGCGGAGTAGCGGCGGCGCAGGATCGGATCGCCCTGCACCAGCGGCGCGAGCTCGCGATAAAAGAAACGGTAGTCCCAGACGATCTCGAGCGAGTGCGCGAGAATCTCACGCAGGTCGTCGAATCCGCCGCGCAGCGCGCGCCCCGAGCCCCAGATGGTGTCGGCCTCGCCAATCATCCGCTCGAGCAATGCGCGAATGATCTCGGCCTTGTTGCGGAAGTGATAGTAGAGGTTGCCCGGGCTGATGCCGGCGGCCTTTGCCACGTGATTGGTAGACACGCGTGCGGTGCCATCGCCATTGAAGAGCTTCAGCGCCGCGTCGAGGATGAGGGTCGTGGTTTCTTCCGTCATTAGAGTTACGGCTCTAATTTATAGAGTAATAGCTCTAATTCGTCAAGATCGAAAAACTCCCTCCCCGATGACGAAGAGGGATGCGTACAATGACGCGATCCTGTTGGTTAGTTGATCTCTTCTGAAAAACGGATCGTTTTCTTTGCGATGCCTTCGAGCACCACCTCGACGCCGCCGCTGCGCAGCATCCATTCGAGGCGATGGTCGCGGTATTGGCGTGTGAAGCCGCCCGAGGCCAGCATCTGCGGCAGCACGTCCATCCCGCCGGTGAAGTCGCTGGTTGCCGCAATCGTTTTGCGGATACTCTCGCGCGGCTCGACGCGCGCGAGCCATTTGCCGATTGGCGACTCGGGCGCGGGCGGCATCCCCCACACGACAGAGCCGCGCACGTATGGATACAGGCTGAGATCGCCGTGGCCAAATGTGGCGCCGTTGAAATATTCGCGTCCGCCGAGCTCGCGTTCGAGCCACGAATAGATGCCGTCGGTTTGTTCTTTCGCCCGCGCCACGAGCCGATCGGCGAGCTCGCCGCCGGTGCGCTTCCAGGCGAGGATTTCCATCAGTCCCCAGTTGATCGCTTCGTAGTAAGTATCGCAGACGTCTTCGAGCATCCTGACCCGCGCGCGTTCGCGCGGCCCCTTGGGAAGCATGGGCGGCTCAGGCCACTTGTCCTCGATGTATTCGAGAATCACGGTCGAATCGAAAATCTTGAAGCCGTCGTCGACGAGCGTGGGAACTTCGATGCGCGGGTTGGTTTCGGCGTATGAAGTCGGCGCACCGCTGAACGCTTCGGGCACCTGGGCTTCGAACGGGATGTTCTTTTCATAGAGCGCGATTTTCACCTTCTGTACGTAAGGCGAAAACGGATGTTCCCACAGCTTGAGCATCGGCGATGTATCCTTTCGCAATCTTTAAGTCAGCGCCCGATGATACGCGCTTTCGCACGTGGCGAAAATGATAATAGTTTTGACATCAGCCGAACCCTCGGCGGGAGAATCGACTATGGAGTTTGGAATCGCGCTGGCCTCGAACGTCGATGCGTGGCGGACCGTCAAACGCGCCGAGGAGCTGGGGTTCTCGCACGCGTGGTTCTACGATTCGCAGATGCTCGCGCCAGAGATTTTCGTCTCGATGGCGCTGACGGCTGAGCAGACCTCGCGCATCAAGCTTGCCATGGGGGTGCTGGTGCCGACCAATCGAATCGCACCGGCCACAGCCAACGGCCTCGCGACGCTCAACAAGCTCGCGCCCGGCAGGATCGTCTTCGGCGTCGGCACGGGCTTCACTGCGCGCAATACCATGGGCCTGCCGCCGATGAAACTCAGCGAGATGCGCGATTACATCCGCGTCGTGCGCGAGCTGCTCGAAGGCAAGCTCGTGGAATGGGAATGCGAGGGAGCGGCGCGCAAGATTCGATTTCTCAATCCCGAGCTCGGGATGATCAACATCAAGGACAAAATTCCGCTTCACATTTCGGCGTTCGCGCCCAAGGCGCGCAAGCTCACTGCCGAGATCGCCGACGGCTGGATCACTTTCGCTTCGGCGGTACCGCGCGTGCTGTCCGAGCTCGAGGAAATGGACAAGGCCTGCCGCGCCGCGTCGCGTGAGCCGCGGAGTCTCTATCGCACCGTGTTCGGACTTGGATGCGTTCTTGGCGAGGGCGAGTCTCCCTCGAGCCCGCGCGCCAGGGCGCAGGCCGGACCGCTCGCGGTGGTGTTCTTGCACGGCCTCGTCGAGCAGACGCTGAGTTTCGACCTGCCGCCGGCGATTCAGCCGCTGCTCGATGCGTATCGCGCGCAGTACGCGACCTATCAGCCGGCCGATGCGCGCTATCTCCAGATGCACAAGATGCATCTGCTGGGCGTGCGTCCCGAAGAGGAGAAGTTTCTCACCAGCGAGCTGATCTCGGCGACGACCTTTACCGCCAAGGCGCCCGAGCTGCGCGACCGGATTCGCAAGCTCCGCGACGGCGGCGCCGATCAGTTCGTGATCCAGCTCGTGCCGGGCCATGAGTCGGCGCTCGAAGATTGGGTGCGATTGTTCGACCACGTGTAGGCGAATTTCCGGCGTTCTCTGATCCAGCCGGCGTTGCTAAAATCAGCGCATGGAACGAAACACCGCGAAATCTCTGTCGCGATTGATTGCGCTCGCGACGCTCGCGTTCGTGATCGTCGGGCTATGCAGCTCGGCGCGTGCGTTCGAGCTTTCGGATATCCTCAAGAACAAGGAAACCGACAACTTCAAGATTATCGGCGTCGCCGATCTGACGAAGCTGATGAACGATCCCGCCTCGCACGTGAACATCTACGACGCGAACGGCGACGGCCTGCGCAGCACCGCGGGCGTGATACCCGGCGCGCATCTGCTGACGAGCGACAACAACTACAACGTCGCGACCGAGCTGCCGCCGAACAAGGGCGCGCTGCTCGTCTTCTATTGCGCCGACCGCCATTGAATGGCTTCGCACGAGGCCGCTCGGCGAGCGACCGCAGCTGGATATACCAACGTTGAAGTGATGAAGGACGGCATCAAGGGCTGGAAAGAGGCCGGCAAGGAAGTTACCTATCCCAGCGGCTCGAGTGGCGGCGACTGAGCGCGATTCGCGCTCGCCCGCCGATCCCGCGATACGTATAGTTGCGGCGTGCCACGATCCGGGAGCGAGCCGCACGACACGCCGCGCGAGCTGACTGCGCGCGGCTTCCTTCTCGGAATCGCGCTTGCGCTGATTCTCGGCGCGGCCAATGCGTATCTTGGGCTCTACGCCGGGATGACGGTGTCGGCCAGCATCCCGGCCGCCGTCATCTCGATGGCGATCCTGCGGGCGCTCGGCGGCTCGACGATTCTCGAAAACAATTTTGTGCAGACCGTCGCGTCCGCCGGTGAGGCGGTCGCGGCTGGTGCGATCTTCACGTTTCCCGCGCTCGTAATCCTGGGCGGCGGAGCGCATCTGCCGTATCTCGAAGTGACCGCGCTCAGCGCCGCGGGCGCGACGATGGGCTCGCTGCTGGTAGTGTTCCTGCGCCGCCCTTATATCGTCGAGGAGCAATTGCCATTTCCCGAGGGCCTCGCGTGCGCGGAAGTGCTGCGCACGGGCGAGAGCTCGGCGAGCGCTGCGCCGCTCTTGTGGGGCGGAATCATCTCGGCCGTTCTGAAAGCCGCGCAGGACGTGCTCGGAGTGATTCCCGGAACGCTCGGCTTTGGCCGATGGATCGGCGCGGCGGCAGTATCAGGATCGATCAACGTATCGGCGGCGCTGCTAGGCGTCGGCTATATCGTGGGAATTCGGATCGCGGCGCTGGTATTCGCAGGCGGCGCGTTCGCATGGCTGGTCGCGATTCCGCTCGTGACCATGAGTCATCATTCCTCATCGACAATTGATGCGGTAACGGCGGCTTCGCGGGTCTGGAGCGGGCAGGTGCGCTATCTCGGCGTTGGCGCGATGCTGGTCGGCGGACTTGTCACGCTGTGGCGGCTGAGAGTGCGTATCGGCGCGGCGATACGCGACAGCCTCGTGGCGATTCGCGAGCGTCATACGGCGGTGACCGCGCGCGAAGATACTGATTTACCAGCGCCGATCGTAGTCGGCGCCGTTGCGATGTGCGCGCCCGTCATCTTCGCGATCAGCCTCGCGCTCGGCGCATCGCTCGCACTCAGCCTGACGCTCGCCGTCGCGCTTATCGTGATCGCGTTCTTCGCGACGGCGATCGCCGGTTATCTGACCGGGATTGTTGGCGCGTCGAACAATCCCGTGTCGGGTGTGACGGTGATCGTGCTGCTCGCCGTCGCACTCGTGCTCCAGATGATGGGTGTCACACGCGATGTCGGGCCGGCGCTCGCGATCTCAGTCGGCGCGATCGTTTGCACCGCGGCCGCGATGGCGGGTGATTCGTTGCACGATCTCGCGACCGGGCACCACGTTGGTGCGACGCCGCGCAATCTCGAAATCGGCGTGCTGACAGGAGCAATCGCATCGTCGTTTTTGATGGCGCCGATCCTAAACCTGCTCATCAGCGGCTATGGAATCGCGGGCACGGCGACCGCCAGGAACGGTGCGCTCTCAGCGCCGCAAGCGTTTCTGATGGCGAAAGTCGCGCAGGGAGTCTTCGCCGGCGGCCTGCCATGGCTGACGATCAGCGTCGGCGCCGCGCTCGCGGTCCTGCTCGCAATTGTCGATCGGCAACTTGAGCGGCGCGGGGCGAAGTGGCGCACGCCGATCATGCCCGTCGCGCTTGGTCTCTACCTGCCGTTTGGTCTTAGCGTCGCGATCGCGCTCGGCGCGCTGTTGCGCGAGCTGTCGTCGCCGAACGATTCGCGCGAGGCGGGACCGGGACTCTTGTTCGCGGCCGGGCTCGTGGCGGGCGAAGCCTTGATGGGCGTGGCGAGCGGCGCCCTCGTCACCGCAGGCGTGAGGCTGCCGCTCTTGCGCTGATCACTTGCGCAATTTGCGCAATTGCCGATGCGACATCATCCAGTGCAGCTCGGCGCCGCCGCGCTCGAAGCGCGTCGGCAGGTCGAGCGCGATGCACCCGCCCTTGCGCAGCAGGACATGTACTCCCGCGGGTGAGCCGGTGAGCAGCAGCGACGCGAGCGCGCTCAGTTGCGGCTCGTGACCGACGATCATCACGCTGTCGAGCTTGGCGAAATGCCGCAGCGCTGAGACGACTTCCGAGGGCGCGGCGCCGGTGCCGAGCTCCGGCAGCACTTGCGGCGCCGGAGTGTTGTTGTACGCCGCCGCGACGATGTCGGCGGTCTCCTGGGCGCGGGGCAGGGGACTCGTCAGGATCGCGTCGAGCTTGAGATCGAGACTTTTGAAACCGCCGGCCGCGCCCTTCATCTTCTCGCGCGAGCGTTCGGTGAGCCGCCGCGCGCCATCGTCGCCGCCGGGCCGCGCGTCTTCGGCGGTTGCGTGCCTGAGGATGTAGAGCATCATGCCGCGTGTTCCGTATCGTCGGATTTCGGCGGCGACGGAGCGTCACCTTGCGGCTCAGCGTTTTCGATCACAACGAGCGCGGTCGAACTGCCGGGTGGATCGGCGGGTTGCGATACGTCGGTCACGGGATCGGCAGCGGATGCAACCGAAGCGCCGGGAAGCGGCGCAACTTGGGAATCGCTGGCGGCCTCTTGCGCGGAAGCTCTCGCCTGCTCGGCGGCGAGGCGAACTGCCTTGCGCTCGGCGTCAGCGAGATCTTCCGCGGTGTCGTTAAATTCGAGGACTGCGTCGTCGAGAACTCCCGAGCGTTCGAAGCGCTGCCACGCTTTGAGACCCTGGCGCATCAGCTTGCGGGCGCGCGCGCCGAGCGAATGGATGAGGCCGCCGGCCGCGAGAATCGTCGCCGGTGGCGCACCAGACGTTGCCGCGAACGAGTGCAGCCACCCGATCGCAACGACGGTGTCGTTGTAGGCGCCGAGCAGCTCCTGCATTTCCTCGAGCCGCATGAGGGTTTTCCGATGATGCTTGCCAGCAAGGGGCGCGAGCATATCGAGCGCATAGCGCAGGCGCTTGATGCGCACGCGCAGCTTGTGAAAGATCTCCGGCGGCGCGTCCTCGGCGAGCTTTTTTCCTTTCTTCCTGATGCCGCGGACCATCGGGCCGACCAGATCGGGCGCCGCGATGCCGAGCTTGGCACGGCCGCGGGCGGTTTTGACCGGCGGCGACGATAGCTTCCCCATCAGCGCCGAGTAGCGCTTGCTCGACAGTTCCTGGACGAGCAGGGTATGCGCGGCTTTGCGCTCGGCGACGATCGCTTCGATTATCGGGCCGAGGGCGTTGCGCAAGGTGACATCGAGTTTAGCCGCACGCTCCTTGAAGAGTTCTTCGAGCACGTCGCAGTTGCGAACTGCGCCAGCCTCTCCGGCGATCCACGGAATATCGCGGCGGTAGATCTTCAGCGCCGAGGCATAGAGCACGCCCGAGAAAAGTTCAATCGCGGCACGCAGGCGGCGCGATGAGACGCGAAGCTGATGGACGGGTTCGATCTGGCCCGCGACTGCGGCGTCGTGCTGCCGCTTCATCGCGTCGCAATAGAAGGTTATCGAGCTGATTGCCGACTTGACGAGCGTATCGGTCGACGATAGCTGAAGCTTGGTTGGCGTAGCTGGTCGCGTCTCTTCGTTCACCGCACTCCTCTGAGCCCGCCCACGAATCAATCTAAGCGGCGAGCCCATTGTCGCGCAGTGTTCGCGATTTGGAAACAACTTTGTCAATAAATTTTCAGGAGCCGGCGTAAACAGGCAGTGGAGGTCTGATAACTAGCGCTCGAGGACGACCTGGCGTTCCATCAGGCGCGCCAGCAGATCGGTGCGGCGCTCGCAGGTCCAGAGCTCGAGGTCGGCTTTCTCGCGCCGCGAATCCACGCCGACGATCACGCGGCCAGGAGTGTACTTGACCTCGACATTCCTGATGATGCCGAAGTGGCTGCGATCGAGCGCGTCCGCGATACGCAGGATCGCGGCAAAGGCGCGGACCAGCTTGCGCCTGGACGCGGTCAGCGCCTTCAGCTCGGGAGAATCGAGCTTGGGTGCCTGCTTGCGATGCCCACGCGCCGACTGCGCGATCACCTCGACTTCTTCGGGATCGAAGCCGAACAGCTCGGCGTTCTTGATCAGGTAGTACGAGTGACGATTGTGGCGGTCATGATCGATGGCGTGGCCGATATCGTGCAGGAGCGCAGCGTATTCGAGCAGTTCGCGCGATTCCTTTGAGATGCCGAGCACACCCGCGGTCGCGTCGAAAAGCTGCATCGAGAGTTTCGCGACCTGCCGCCCGTGATCGTTGGCTCCGGCGAATCTCGTCGCGAGCGCATTAACCGAGCGGCGCCGCACGTCGTACGCCGATCGCGCATTCACCGCCTTCGCCAACCCCAGCAGCACGCCTTCGCGCAACGCCCACGAGCATGCCATCAGCTCGGGCGCGCCGGACTTGGTAAGCACGAAATCGATCAGCGCCGCCGCCGCAGGCATCAGGTCAACGCGCTTGGCGTCGATCCCCGGCAGCTCCGAGCGCATCGAGGCGTTGGCTTCGACCAATTGCTCGGCGAGATGCGAGATCTCGGCTGCCGATGCGTTCGCGCCATGCAGCCGGCCGAGCTCTTCGCCGCGAGCGGCACGCGCCATCGCGACCATCGTATTGATCGTGCCCGAAGTGCCGATCGCGCGGACGACGCCGGCGCGCTTCGCCTTGCGCATAAGCGCGCCGATCTGCCGCTCCAGATGCGTGCGGAGACGCTTCAATTGCTCGCGCGTCGGTGGATCGTCGGGGAGGTAGCGCTCCGTGAGCCGCGCCGCGCCGAGCTTCACGCTACGCATCCAGATCGGCTTGCCGTCCTGCACCAGTACCAGCTCGACGCTGCCGCCGCCGACGTCGAAGAGCAGGTAGGGGCCGCCCTCGAGGCCGAGCGCATGGCGAGCGGCCTGGAAGATGAGCCGCGCCTCGTCGATGCCGGAGATAACTTCGACCGGGATTCCAGTTTCGCGCCGCAGCCGCCGGATAAATTCGCCGCGATTGCGCGCCTCGCGGACCGCGCTGGTTGCGACGGCGCGAATCTTGTCGACGCGGCGCACGCGTGCGATGCGCTTGAAGTTGCCAAGCGCGCGCACCGCCAAGTCCATCGATTCCTGGGTGAGCCGTCCAGTGGTGAAAGAGCGCCGCCCAAGGCGCACCATCTCCTTGACCCGATCGACCACCTCGAGGTGTCCCTCGCGGGTCACATCGGCGACGATCATGTGGACAGAGTTCGAACCTACGTCGATCGCGGCCAGCCGCATGCTAGAAAAATAACTGCCAAGCTCTCCGAAGTCATCCACGGCCCGCCTCCGCGCCGACGAAATCCCGCGCTCCGCACTTCCTGGCTAATTATCAACAGGATCAATGTTGCAGGATGATGAACGAGAGTTGTCGTTTTCGCGAGTGCTGCGGAAGTTTGCTCGAAGATGGCGGGCAAAGCGGCTCCGTAACGAATTGATAATATTCTGATGGTCTAATTGCCCCTGAATAGTCAGTCATTCATCGATTTGAGAGCTCGCTCGAAGGTCTCGCGCGCCGCGTCGTCGAAGAGCACGAATTCGACACGCTCGAGCGATGAGGTGCGCGATAGATGTTCGCGGACCTCGGCGAGCATCACCTCGGCGCAACGATCGAGCGGGAATCCCGCGATGCCGGTGCCGATCGCGGGAAAGGCTATCGATTTGAGTCCCTGCTCATTCGCGACGCAAAGCGATTTGCGTGTCGAGGAGCGCAGGTTGCTCTCGCTCGTGGTGCCGCCGAGGCGCATGCTCGCGGCGTGAATCACGTGGCGCGCCTTGAGGTTACCGCCGCCGGTGATCGCCGCGTCGCCGAGCGGAATCGGCCCGATCCGATCGCATGCGGCCTGGATCGACGGGCCGCCTTTGCGGCGAATTGCCCCAGCCACGCCCGCGCCGAGGACGAGATCGTTATTGGCCGCGTTGACGATCGCGTCGGTGTCGGAATCCGTTATGTCGCCCCGGCGAATCGTGATCCTGGAGCGCCAGCCGCTTTGCATCGGGCACCTCGGTCGGCCAAAAAGCGGCCGCTCTGCTATTATCGCCCGCAATCGTGATTTCCCAAGGCCCCGGCGGGACCAAAAGGTTGCATGCACTGACATTACTCGTATGCCTCGTGCTTGTGGGCTCTCTCGCCGGCTGCAGCCGCGCCGATCGGCATCGCCAGGTGGGAATGATCCAGGTCGATATCGAGACTTCGCCGCAAGCGACCGATCCTCGCTTCGCCACCGATGTTTACTCGTCGCGCATCAACGAGCTGGTGTTCGATTCGCTGGTGCGGCTGGATAATCACGGCCGATTCGAACCGCATCTGGCTGAGAGCTACGAGCGACGCGGCGCCGAGCAGATTGTTTTTCATATGCGGCATAGCGTGCGATTCAGTGACGGGCGCGAGGTCACGGCGCGCGACATCAAGTTTACTTTCGACTCGATACTCGATCCCGCGAACGCGTCGCCGAAGCGCGGCGCGCTGATGCATATCAAGTCTATAGACGCGCCGGACGATTACACTGTCGTAATGGCTACCGACGGACCATATGCGCCGGCGCTCACGAGCGCGATGCAGGAAATCGTGCCGGTGGGGACTCCGCTGCCCGGAAAATCAGGATCGGTCGCGCCAGCGGGGGCGGGTCCATTTCGGATGGTGAGTTTTCATCGCGACGAATCGGTCGTGCTCGAGCGTAATCCATATTATCGAGCCACGGCCGATTCGCCGCGCATGATTCTGTTTAAAGTTGTGCCTGATCCGACGGTGCGCGCACTCGAACTCACCGAAGGCATCTGCGATTTTTCCGAAAACAATATTCAGCCTGAGGTCCTGCCGTATCTATCAACGCAGCCGCAACTCAAGATCATAAAATCGCCCGGCACGAGCTATCGCTACGTGGCATTCAACTTCAACGATCCGCGCCTGCGCGATGCCCGCGTGCGCCGCGCGATTGCGTATGCGATCGATCGCGATGCGATTGTCAACTCGATGATGCTGGGCACGGCGCGGGTCGCGAGTGGACTGCTGTCACCGCAAAACTGGGCCTACGATGGTGACGTTGCGAAGTATCCTTTCGACCCCGCGAAATCACGCGAACTGCTCGAGCAAGCGGGATATTCGGTCGGCGCGGATAACATGCGGAACCTGCGCTTCATTTACAAAACGACGCCTGAGCAGCTTCGTTTTGCGACCGCCCTGCAGGCGATGCTGAAGCGGGTGGGAATCGAACTTGATATCCGCTCCAACGAATTCGCGACTTTCTATAGCGACGTGCAGCACGGCAATTTCGATCTCATGTCGCTGCAATGGGTCGGTTTCAGCGATCCCGATCATTACTATTCGATTTTCGATTCGAAGATGATGCCGCCGATCGGCATGAATCGCGGGCATTATTCGAATCCTGAAATGGATCGTCTGCTCGACGCCGGCCGGACGACGCTGGATGTCGATGCGCGGCGCAAAATATACGGGCAAGTCCAGCAACTTGCCGCCGATGAGCTGCCCTACGTGTCGCTCTGGTGGGACGATATCGTGATCGTGATGAATCGCGATCTCAGCGGCTTCGAACCGACACCAAGTGGCAGCCTCCGTTCGCTCGCCACCGTTCGAATCGCACCGCCGGAGAATCCGAATTGACTGGCTATATCGTTCGCCGCATCGCAGCGGTGATTCCCGTGGCGATCGGCGTCGCGACTCTGACCTTCCTGATCATTCATCTTGTGCCGGGCGACCCTGTCGTCGCGATGCTTGGCGACACGGCGCCGCAGGCTGATATCGAAGGCATGCGGCATCGCCTTGGTCTCGATCGTCCGCTACCGGAGCAGTTCGTCTCGTTCTTGTGCGGCCTGCTGCATGGCGATTTGGGCGAGTCGATTACATTTCGCCGTTCCGTCAGCAGTCTAATTGCCGAGCGATATCCGGCGACGCTTGAGCTCGCGGGCGCGGGCATGCTGGTCGCGATCGCGATCGCATTTCCGCTGGGATTTATCGCGGGCGCCAAGCCGGGCGGCGCCGGCGACGTGGCCTCGATGGGATTCGCGATCGCGGGAATCTCCATTCCCCATATTTATCTTGGCCCGCTGCTGATGATCGTGTTCTCGCTCGATCTGAGATGGCTGCCGCTGACGGGACGCGGCGGTTTCGCACATCTGGTGTTGCCTGCGATCACGCTCGGCACCGCGCTCGCCGCGATCCTCGCACGGATGCTGCGGCAGAGCCTCATCACCGTTCGCGAAAGTGATTACATGCGCACGGCGCTCAGCAAAGGCCTGACGCCGCGCGCCGCGCTGCTAAGACACGGACTGCGCAACTCGCTCACGTCGGTAGTCACTCTGATTGGCTTGCAGATCGGCGGGCTGCTAAGCGGCGCGCTGATCACTGAAATCATATTTTCGTGGCCGGGCCTCGGACGCCTGCTCATCAGCGCGATCAACCTGCGCGACTACCCGCTGGTCGAAGGATGCGTGCTGACGTTCGCGATGACCTACGTCGTCGTCAACCTGCTCACTGATCTGACGTACGCATTCATCGATCCGCGCGTGAGGTATTCGTGAGCGCCCGTAGTCCGTCGCTGATAGTTGGCGTGGCGCTCGTGACTATTCTTGTTATCTGCGCAATTGCGGGGCCGCTGGCTGTGCACGTCGATCCCGATGCGATCGATCTCGCCAAGGCGCTCGCGGCGCCAAGTCTCGCGCATCCCTTGGGATGCGATCAGCTCGGGCGCGACGTGCTGGCGCGAATACTATGGGGCGCGCGCCTGTCGCTGGGCGTGTCGGTCGGCGTCGTGACTATCTCCGCGGTTCTCGGAACGCTCATCGGAGCGGCCGCGGCGCTAGCCGGTGGGCGAATCGACAACCTCATCATGCGCGGCGTGGATATCGTACTCGCGTTTCCCGGAATTTTACTGGCTATCGCGCTGGCCGCCATTCTTGGACCTGGGCTGATCGACTTGATAATCGCGCTGGTCGCGATGGGGTGGACTGGCTACGCCAGAATCGTCCGCGGCGAGATTCTCACCCTGCGCGAGCGCGACTATGTCGTCGCGGCCGAAACGCTGGGCGCGCGGCCGGCGCGCGTGATGCTGCGTCATCTGCTGCCGGGAGTTGCCGGCCCGCTCGCGGTGCAGGCGACGTTCGGTATCGGCGGGATCATCGGCGCGGAGACCGCGCTTTCGTTCCTCGGCCTCGGTGCGATGCCGCCGACACCGAGCTGGGGCAATATGCTCGACGCGGGCCGCGCGTTCCTGCTCGTCGCGCCGCATCTGACGACCGCGCCCGGAGTCGCGATTGGACTCGCGATTCTCGGTTTCAATTTGATGGGCGACGGAATCGCGCAACGAATCGGCGTCGACTGACATTCTCTCGTAACCTGCGCGCCGACGCATATTCATGCTATTTATTCCCGGTTGGACATCGAACGAAGGCGGAGCATGGAACCTCAGGAAATCGCGCTGCGACTCGAAGAATTTATTCGCGCGCAGGGCAAGTACGATCGCGTTACGATCGAAAACTTCCGGCGCATGGCGGGCGGCGCGTCGCGTGAAATTTGGACGTTCGAGGCGAGCCTCGAGCGCGGCGGTAAGACCGAGCAGCGCGGCCTGGTATTGCGACGCGATCCCGGTGAGCATCGAATCGATACTTCCCGTGCCGCGGAGTTTCGCGTGCTGCGCGCCGCCTTCGAAGAAGGTGTGCCCGTGCCCGAGGTGCTGTGGCTGGGCGAAGATTCGACTGCGCTCGGCGCGCCGTTCTTCGTTATGCAGCGCATCGATGGCGAGACAATCGCGCGGCGGCTCCTACGCGATGAGGAATATGCCCCGGCGCGCAAGGCGATGCCGGGACAGCTCGCGGAGATTCTCGCGCGAATTCATCGCATCGACGCGAAGAAGCATCGTCTCGATTTTCTGGCCGAGCCCGGCGACAACGCCGCCTTCACCGAAGTCCGGCGCTACGAGGAAAACTACCGTCAGCTCACGCTCGAACCTCATCCCGCGTTCGAGCTCGCATTTCGCTGGCTGCTCGGGCGAATCCCGAAAACGCCGCGCACGGCGCTGGTTCATGGCGACTATCGAATCGGCAACGTGATTTTTGGGCCCGAAGGTGTGCGCTCGATTCTCGACTGGGAGCTCGCGCATCTGGGCGATCCAATGGAAGACGTCGGATGGATGTGCGTGCGGGCGTGGCGCTTCGGCAACGATCGCATGGCGGTTGGCGGGCTCGGCACGCGCGAGGATTTCTTCGCGGCGTATGAGAAAGCGAGCGGATTTCCGGTATCGCCGGAGGCGGTGAGATTCTGGGAAGTGTTCGGAAATCTCAGATGGGGAATAATCACCATCAGTCAATCGCGCACTCATCTCGACGGGTTCGTCAAGAGCGTTGAGCTCGCGAGTATCGGCCGCCGCACGGCGGAGACGGAGCTCGAATTGCTCAATCTGATTGAGGGCGTGTGATCGCGCGCGCGATCGGGAAGTAAAATATGCAGGACCGACCAACCTCAGTTGAGTTGCTCGAAGCGGCGGCGGATTTTGTCGATCGCGAGGTCATTCCCGCGATCCAGGGCGCGCGGCAGTTCCAGGTGCGAGTGGTGGCGAACGTGATGCGAATCGTCGCGCGCGAGATCCAGATGGAGGATCCCGTGACGCGGAACGAAGTGAAGGCGCTCGCCGCGCTGCTCGGTCATGAGAAACCGCATTTGCATAGCCTTGACGACCTGCACAAGACGGCAATGAAACTGAACGAGGAACTGAGTGAGAAAATTCGCGCTGGCGAAGTTGACGATGGGGCATTCCGCGCCGAGACTTTGAAAGTGGTGCGCCAGGCGGTCGAAGACAAATTGAGAATCGCAAATCCGCGCTATATCGAGGCGGATCTCGCCGCGCGCCAAAAACAATAGCCAACCAAAAAGGGTGACCTGTTACTCACGCAAGGAGATCGAAAATGGCAGAGCGAAAAGTAGTGCTGCTCGAGCAGGACGACCTGATGCACCCCAACACGGGGGAAACCAATTTCAACGAGAGTGCCTACTACAATTTTTACGATCGCAAGGGGCGCATCGGCGGATTCATGCGCCTGGGCAATCGGCCCAACGAAGGCTACGCCGAGATGACGGTCTGCCTGTACCTGCCGGATGGCACAGTAGGATTCATGTTCCAGCGTCCGGAGATCAAGGACAACAATGCGCACAACGCGGGCGGTGCGAAGTTCGAGGTTATCAAGCCATTCGAGCATCATCGAATCAGCTATTCCGGGAAAGTTTGCATACTGAAGAATCCGCTCGAGATGGCGGAGCCGGCGGTCGCGTTCAAGAACAATCCGTATGCGACGGTGAATTTCGAGTTTGACTATCGCGCGACGTGTCCCGGGTGGGGCGGCGAGCTGCGCGAGAAAACCGAGAATGGATGGGTAGCGCCACAGACTAGCGGTAGTCCCGAACAGCAGTTCGCCAAGGGACATCTTGAACAGCTCGGCCGTGCGACCGGAACTCTAACGCTGAGCGCGAAGGGCGGCGGCACCAATGAATTCAAGATCGACGGCCTCGGGCTTCGCGATCACAGTTGGGGGCCGCGCTACTGGCAGGCGCCGAAATACTATCGATGGCTGACGATGAACTTCGACGAGGATCTCGGCGGAATGGCTACCGTTACCGTGAATCGCGACGATTCCGTGCGGCCGGGCGGATTCATCGCGCGCAAGGGCCAGCCCAATCTCAATATCGTCAAGGTCGATATCGAGACCGATTTTGCCGGCGAGCAGAACCTGCACGATCGAATCAAGGTCACATGTCAGACTGAGGAAGGCGCCCAACCAATAGTCATTACCGGCAAAGTGATCGGCATGATCCCGTTGCGCAATCGCCGCGCCGGGATGGTCACGCGCATCGCCGAAGGCATGACCGAATGGAACTGGGACGGCAAAATTGGTTACGGGCTGTCAGAGTATCTGGACCATTTGAGCGAGTAAGATTTCAGCCTTCTTTGAGCCTGCGCAGGCTTTCGGAATAGGGCGGATAGGCAATCCCGCGTTCGGTGATGATCGCCGTGACCAGCTCGGCCGGGGTTACATCGAACGCGGGATTGAAGGTGTCTACGCCCTTCGGCGCAATTTGCTTGCCCGCAAACTCAGTAAGCTCACGCGCTGCGCGCTCTTCGATCGGAATCGACGCACCGTCGGGACAATCGAGATCAATCGAGGAAAGCGGCGCGGCGACGTAGAAGGGCACGCCGTGGCGGCGCGCCATGACGGCGAGTGGATAGGTGCCGATCTTGTTCGCGACGTCGCCGTTGGCCGCGGTGCGATCGGTGCCGACGATGACACAGTTGACGTGCTTTTTAGCGAGCACGCTCGCTGCCATGTTATCGGCGATTATCGTTACCGGGATGCGATCCTTGTGTAGTTCCCAGGCGGTCAGCCGCGAGCCTTGAAGGAATGGGCGCGTCTCGTCGGCATAGACTTCAATTTTCTTTCCAGCCTCACGCGCGGCGCGTACCACTCCGAGCGCGGTGCCATAGCCAGCGGTCGCGAGCGCGCCGGCATTGCAGTGAGTGAGAATAGTAGCCTCGTCGGGCACCAGCTCGGCGCCGAAACGGCCCATCGATCGATTAATCGCGAGGTCCTCCTTGTAGACCGCGATTGCTTCCTCGCGCATCCGGCGAAAAAGCTTGACAGCGTCGAGCGACAGATTGTCCTTGAGCACGCGGCGCATGCGCTCGACGCCCCAAGCCAGATTGACCGCAGTCGGACGCGTTGCCTTGAGCGTTCGCGCTACGACCTCGAAACGCTTGAGTGCGCGCTCGCCCGAATAGCCTTTTATGCCGAGCGCTACGCCCATCGCAGCGGCAACCCCGATCGCGGGTGCGCCTCGTACTACCATAGTGCGAATCGCGTCAGCGACGCCGCGATAGTCGCGATAGGTACGAATTACTTCACGCGTCGGCAGCAGGCGTTGATCGATCATCCGTACTGTATCGGCGTGCCATTCAATCGTCTTAATTGCCACTATTGGGTCTCGCAGAGGGGTGGTTTCCAAGCCTGGAGCGAATGCGCTCGGCGCCGTGTTTCAGCTCGTTGATCCTAGGCGGAGTGAATGAGACGCGCAACGTCTTTTGGTTTTGATCTGATCTCTCTCCTTCCTGGTCCTTTCTTCCAGGATAAAGAGAGGCATCCATGCAGAAGAGAATTGACTATTATGTCTGGCGAGCTTGGACAATATGTTAGCGCCAGACTGCGCGAGGCGGTCTGTGTTTCGAAGATAAAAATAAACGAAGGCGGCGCGACGTGTTACGTCGTGCCGCCCCTTTGAAAGTTGATGTCTGGCGCGCCTGGTCAGGCGCAAAAGGAATTACGCTTTCTCGTATACTCCGCGCGCCTTGCGCTTGGCCATCCCACCGTCGATCCAGCGTGTGATTGCCGCGAAGATCTCTGAAGGGCGCTTGCCCTTGAGGCCGCGCACGTCGCGTACATCCGAGGCTTTGAACTGTTTGGGCAGTTGCTCGAGCACGGTGCGCCAGTTGATACGGCCGCTACCACTTGCTGCCGATGCTGCGGCCGCCGGGCGGCCAACTGCAGCCTTCGCCGCACCGGAGCCGGGCGGACGTCCACGGCGCGCGCCACCGCCACCAACCAGTGAACTCAGACGCGAATACTCGTCCTTCAGGCGACTCAGTTCAGTCTCTTTGGCGGAAATATCTCTTTTGAGACCGGCGAGCAGCGCTTGTGCTTGAACCTGTACCTGCTGGAAAGCAGAACCGGTAGCTTTTCTTCTCGGCATTAAGTGGCTCCTTCCACAAAATTATCAAGTTGAACTGGCGTTCAGACTACATAATGCGAATCGACACTACAAGTATCAGCGTGGAGTTGTCCTCGAAAGCGTATAGCCTTAACCAATGGCCATAGTCTTGTGCTCCAATGGTTTTGTAACCACTCCAGACGCCGGTATGTTCCAGTATTCCAGTAAGAAAATAGTCACCTGAAATCCAGTTCGTCGTTGTTCTAATGACTCCCGAAATGAGCTTGCCGTTTCTTGCTGAGGCTACGTCGTTGTCATCGTGAGAATATCCTCGCGGTGCGATTAGTTAAAGATTAGTCACCATCCAGTGAGATCCTGCGAGGTTGACGGCGTCTGGGTATGAGAATGTCGATTATGTATCGAGATCTCAGCCCGGTTGCGAAGATTCTTTTCACCTGGACGAAAATGGCTGGTGCGGAGTTTCGATCTCGACTGATTTCGAATGCGAGCCGCTTCGGTCGAACCAGCCGTGAAGCTAACTTCCAGGCATTTGAGCCGCGGCCAAATGGGAGCCGCACTAACCAATGGAAGCCGTACTAATTGAGGCGCCCGGGGAGCTGGAGGGCAAGGTTCCCGTGCCAAGTCCGAAGGCGCAGGTTGGCAATAGGGTCTCGCTACCTGGGTCCAAAAGCGGTTGTAGCTATGGCTTGAGGTATCGTCAGCATCCCCTAGTTTTGGATGCCAAGTCCCCTGCTATTGGCACTTCAATGCCGGAAAAGAAGTGAATTTTTGTAAGGTAAAACCCGGCCCGGTGCTATGTTTGAGTCGCAACCGATGATATAAGCGTGTGGGGATTTCGATTTAGATGCGCGCCGCCGAACTCGCTACCGAGCGAGACTCCTCTCTAGTCATGACTGTTCCCGGATCAGCCGGCGGGGGTCGCCGGGGCTGAGTTGCGTGCTGGCGCGCCAGGAGAGCTGAATGGGCCGCAGACTGTACGTTGGGAACCTGGCTTGGACTGTCACCGATCAGGATTTGCACGACGCGTTTTCAGAAGCGGGAAAGGTGGATAGCTCCCAAGTCATCATCGATCGCGCGACGAATCGCTCACGCGGCTTTGGATTCGTCGAAATGGCTACCGAAGAGGCGGCTGACGCAGCGGTCAAGAAGCTCAATGGCCGCGAAATCAAGGGCCGCCCGATTCGCGTCAATGAAGCACAGGCGCGCAGCGGAGGCGATCGCGGTCCGCGCCGCGACCACTAGTCGCGGCTAGCTCGCCACGCGGCCCGTGAGGCCGCGCTCAAGGCGCATTGGGGAAGCGCCTCACTCCAATCCAGTGAGTCCGCCGGTATGTACGGTAGCGCACGCCGCGTGCGTCGCTGCCCGATCAATTATTCATGGTGACGCGATCGCTTCTGCGTTAAAATCTGCGCGTGGACCTTATTACGATCGAAGCGCAAAGCGAGCGCGCCGTAGTGGTGCCGGAAGCTGGATGCCAGTGCCTTAGCTACACGGTCGGGGCGCTCGAAATTATCGCCGGTCCATCAGATCCGAACCAGTGGCGAGCCCATCCCCATCGCGGCGGAATACCGATTCTATTTCCATGGCCGGGGCGGGTGGCGAATGCGCAATTCACCTATCGCGGCGCCAAATACCAGGTGCCGGTCAACGAGCCGCATGGGCATTCGATTCACGGCTTCGCCTGCCAACGCCCTTTCAAGGTGCTGAGGCGCGGGCCCTATTTCATCACCTCGATGCTCGACTCCGCCGACGATCCCTCGATTGCTGCGATGTGGCCATGGCCGTTCCAATTCGAAATTGACTATGAAGTTGGCAATGGGCTGCGGCTCAAGGCGACGGTGCGCAACACTGGCGACGGACCGATGCCGTTCGGATTCGGGGCGCATCCTTATATTCATGCCCCGCTCGATCCGAAAGGTTCGCGCGGCGCGATGTCGCTGAAGCTGGCGGCCGATTCGCATTGGCCGCTGAACGACAAGCTCATTCCGATTGGCGCTCCGAACGCGGTGCAGGGCAAGTTCGATTTGCGCACCGCGCGCGTACTGGGCGATGAGACCTACGACGATGCGTTCCGGATGGCGCCGTTTAAGAAGGATGAGCCGCGCGCGAGACTGGTCGACCCGCAGGCTCGCGCAGCGATCGAGCTCCGCGCTGACCGGATATTCGAGGACTTCGTGATCTTCGTGCCCGCCGGTCAGAACGTCGTCGCAATCGAACCCTACACCTGCGCGCCGGATGCGTTTAACCTCGCGGCGCGCGGTGTGGAGTCCGGGATGATCGAGCTCTGGCCGGGAGAAAGCTGGAGCGGCGGATTCGAGATTCGGATCAGCGCCCCTTGAAGCTCGGCTCGCGGCGCTGCAAAGCCGCGGCCGCGCCTTCGCGGAAATCCTGCGTCGTGAGCAACGTGCTCTGCGCGAGCGCTTCCAATTCCATGAACGTATTCTTGTCGACGTTGTCGCCGAGGTCGATGATCTTCTTGGCGAGGCCGACTGCCAGCGGCGCGTTGCGCGCCATCTCGCGCGCGAGCTCCAGTGCAATCGACAGGTGATTGCCGGCCGGAACGGTGCGATTGACGAGTCCGATGCGCTCGGCCTCCTCGGCGTCGATCATCCGCGCTGTCATGATCAGTTCCTTGGAGCGGGCGTAGCCTACCGTGCGCGTGAGCCGCGTGGTGCCGCCAACATCGGGGACGAGGCCGATCCGAACCTCGGGCATCCCGAGCCTGGTGCCGGCAGCCGCGATACGCGCATCGCAGGCCAGCGCTATTTCGAGTCCAAGTCCGCCGACGTAGCCATGCAGCGCGCCGATCACGGGCTTTTCGATGCTTTCGAGCCTCGAGAGTGCCGCCTGCGATTCGCGCACGAAGCGGCGAAAGCGCGGCAGATCAGGGCCGCCGCCGACACCGCTCGACGCGCCGGTGTCCGAGGCGAGCGAGCCGAAATCGATACCGGCCGAAAACGCCTGGCCTTCGCCATAGAGCACGATCGCGCGGATATCGGCGCGATCGACTTCGTCGATCACGCGCGGCAGCCGCTGGAGCATCTCGCCGTTGACGGCGTTGCGTTTGTCGGGTCGGTTGAGTCCGATGTAGGCGATGTCGCCTTCGATTTTGAGCTTGACTGATTCTTCGGCCATGAAGATTTGATCCTCTTTGAAATGACGGAACGACGCTACGGCTTGAGCAGGACCTTGACGACATTGTCTTTGCGCGCGTTGAAGATCTCGTAGCCATGGGCCGCTTCGTCGAGCGGCAAGACGTGCGAGATCAGCGGACGCGGGTCGATTACGCCGCGTTCGATACATCGGGCGAGGGCCGGGATATGCGCGTTGATGTTAGCGAGGCCGATTCTGAAAGTCAGATCGCGGCCGAAGGCGAGGCCGATCGGAAAATTGAAGGTGGGAGTCACGAACGCGCCGATGACCGAGACCGTTCCGCCGCCGCGCGCCGCCATGATGGCGGCGTTGAGCGCGCCCTCGTTGCCAACCGCCTCGATCGTCACGTCGGCGCCGCGTCCTTCGGTGCGGGCGAGGATCGTCTCGTGCGCCTCTTTCGCGTCGACAGCGAATGCACCTAGCTTGCGCGCGAGGTCGAGGCGGTAGGGCAGGCTGTCGACGGCGATAACCTGCGCAGGGCCGAAGAGCTTCGCGCTCATGATGGCGCAGAGCCCGACCGGGCCGCATCCGAAGATCGCGACCGTGTCACCGGGCTGG
>DATJMX010000030.1 GCA_035508495.1 Candidatus Binataceae bacterium | reverse complement strand
TGCGCTCCGCGAGCGCTTCGCGGAGCGCCTCGGTCAGGTCGCATCGCGACCTGACGCCGTGCCCATCGAATTCGATGGGCACAAGATCGAAGCGCGCCGCGGCAGCACGCTGCTCGGCGCCGCCATGAAGAATGGTCATCGCTTGATGCACGTATGCGGCGCCCGCACGCTCTGCGGCACTTGCCGCGTGACGGTCGCGGCTGGCGCAGACAACCTCACGCCGATAAGCACAAAAGAAAAGCTGTCGCTCAGGTACCATCTGTCGATGAGCTCACGCACGCGCCTGGCCTGCCAGGCACGAGTCGAAGGGCCAGTCGAAGTGGAGCCGGTATTTCCCCTCTGCGGCGAGCTGCCGATAGCGGAGAGCAATCAGCGATGACTTCGTGGCCGATCAAATTTCGGCTGACGAGCTTCTTTATCACGCTGGGCGTGACGCTTACCGAGTTCGCGCTGGTCGCGATTCCCGTGGGCCTCGCGCTCTGGTTATGCAACGTCGCGAGCGCCGGGCGCGTTGCCACGATCGCGATCCTGCTCGCCACGATATTTTCGCTGTCGATCTCAATTCCGACGCACCTGTGGCCTCGCCGGCCAGAGACGCGCACGATCACGAGGAGAGTCCGATGAATCGAACCGCGCCCGGATGGATGACTTCACTGCTGTGGATTCTCGCCGCGATCATCTTCGTCAACGGTATCGCGATGTTCTTTTTCCCGTCGGCGTGGTTCTTCAAGCTCGTGCCAGGCGTGCCTGAGACGGGGCCCTACAACATGCATCTCGTGATGGACAGCGGCACCTTCTTCCTTGGCGTTGGAGTCGGACTCATCGCCGCGGCTATCGATCCGTTTCGCAATGCAATCGCTGTGGTAGTCGCCGCGATCGCGAGCACGATGCACGCCGCGCTCCACCTGTGGTCGCATGCCGAGGGTCTCCTCACATGGAACGCGGCCGCAACTGAGGTAGTTGGTATCTACATTCCGACGCTGGCGCTAATCGCGCTTGCGATCATGCTCTATCGCCCAACTGCTGAGCCTACAGCGCGCACACTACGTGCGGCCTAGCGAGGAAGTCATGCGAATTCAGGGACTCGAAGACAATCAATTTCCGTTCATCCTGAAACCGCTCGCGGCGACGATGAAGCGGCACTTTGGCAAGATGCTCACGCCGTATCGCGTATGGGCTCACCTGCCCGGCATTACCTGGTTTTACTCGCTGTTTATGAATGCGCTCGAGTCATCGAAGATCGTCGATGCATCGATCAAGCGACTGGTGTGCCTGCGCGCGGCGCAGCTCATCGGTTGCCCCTTCTGAATGGACATCAACGCTGCCGGTGGCAGCCAGGCAGGTATAAGTGCGGAAAAGCTCGCCGCGATCGCAGACTACGTCGAGAACCCGCTCTTCACGCCGCGCGAGCGCGCAGCCTTGCGGTACGCGGAAGAGATGTCGCAGACCTCGGTCGATGTTCCCGACGAGGTGTTCGAGGAGCTGCGGCGTCATTTCGACGATCGCCAGATTGTCGAGCTGACCGCGGAAATTGGGCTGGAGAATCTGCGCGCGCGATTCAATCGCGCGCTGCTGATTGGCAGCGATGAACTGTGCATGCTACCGGCGAATCATCCGGCCCTGCAGGCGCATCAGCATTAGGCGCCGAATCTTTCCGCGGCGCGCGCCTTGGCCTTCGCGGCCTCTTCCTCGCGATTGCGCGAAGGCGCCGTCGTCTGCAGCGAGCTCAACAGTTGCGCCGCGATCGCCGCGATGTCCTCGACGGCGTGCTCGAACGAATGCTCATTGGCTTTCGACGGCTTGTTGAAGCCGGTGATCTTGCGCACGAACTGCAGCGACGCGGCGTGGATCTCGTCGTCGGTCACGGGCGGCTCGAAATTGAAAAGCGGCTTGATATTTCTGCACATGCTCGCGTCCTCGCTTGGCCGAGTAGCCCGATAGTAGCACGCCTGCGCCCGTCCGACTCGCTCCAGGGCCGCTCCTGGAGCCCGAATCGCAGCCTATCCCAAGGGTTATTATGGCGTTTCCGCTCCTGATAGTATCCTTCTGCTCATTGGTGTCCCGCTGATCGCGTAACTTCGGTAAGTGTCCGCGGTTAGCTCTTCATGGCGCGACGCGCGCCGATGGTGGAAAGGCGTCCTCGACTTGAAGCGTCGGTTGACAAGCGGTTTACGGTTCTCACGCCCAGGCGTAGTTGCTCTCGTACTCGCAGCAATGCTGATCGCCACGGCATGCTCGCACGAGGCCGACGAGCACGCGTTCGGACGCGAGGCGGTAGCAGTTCTGGCGGCGAAAGCGGTCGAGAAAACCGTCGCCAACCAGGTTCAAGCGATCGGCCGCGTCGAGGCGTTCTCGACCGTCAACGTCAAGTCGCAGGTTGCAGGGCAAATCACCGAGGTGAACTTCAAACAGGGTCAGGACGTGAAGCAGGGCGAGCTCCTGTTCACGATCGATCCGCGGCCGTTCCAGGCCGCACTCCTTCAGGCTGAGGCCAACCTGGCGCGCGACGTCGCGCAGGCGAAAAAGGCCGACGCTGACTCGCAGCGCTACTCGTTCCTGCTCAAGCAGGGCGTCGGATCGCGCCAACAATACGATCAGGCTGTCGCGGATTCCGGTGCGGCCGATGCCGCCGTGGCGGCGGACAAGGCCGCGGTCGAAACGGCTAAACTGAATCTCGCCTACACGCAAATTCGGTCGCCAATCGACGGCCGCACCGGCGATCTGCTGGTTCACGCCGGCAACGTGATCAAGGCGAACGAAGACAATCCGATGGTCGTGATCAACCAGGTGCGACCGGTCTACGTTGACTTCGCGATACCGGAGCAGAAACTGCCCGAGGTTCGCGAGTACATCTCAGAGCGCAAGCTGCCGGTTTCGGTTTCGCTGCCCAATCAGCAGCAGACGCCGGAGACCGGCGAGCTGAGCTTTATCGACAACACTGTCGACCGCACCACCGGAACCATCAACCTGAAAGGCACCTTCACCAACACCGACGGCCGCCTGTGGCCGGGTGAGTTCGTCGATGCGACGCTCGTGCTGAGCGAGCAGCCGAACACAGTCGTCGTGCCGTCGCAGGCGATCCAGACCGGGCAGGACGGCTCCTACGTCTTCGTCATCGACCATGCGATGAAGGTTACGATACGGCCGGTCGTCATCGGCACTTCGGCCAATGGCGAAACCGTGGTCGAGCGCGGCGTCAAAGCCGGCGAGATGGTCGTGACCGACGGCCAACTGAAGCTGATGCCGGGCGCGAGCGTCGTGATAAAGAGCGGGCTTGGCAGCTCGAACGGAGTTGCGTCGTGAGTTTTGCCGAGACCTTCATCCGCCGCCCGGTGATGACGACGCTGCTGTCGCTCAGCATCCTGCTGTTCGGCATCATGGCCTACCGCTATCTGCCGGTGAACAACCTGCCCAACGTCGATTTCCCGACGATCGTCGTCGAAGCGAGCCTGCCCGGCGCCAGCCCCGAAACGATGGCCTCTTCGGTGGCGACGCCGCTCGAAAAGGAGTTCTCGACGATCGCCGGACTCGACTCGATGAGCTCGACCAGCGAGCAGAGCTCGACGAACATCACGCTGCAGTTCAACCTTTCGCGCAATATCGATGCGGCCGCGCAGGATGTGCAGGCGGCGATTACGGCGACGCTCTCACAACTGCCGGTTGGGATGCCTTCGCCACCGACCTATCGCAAGGTAAACCCCGCTGATCAGCCGGTGCTCTATCTCTCGCTGAGCTCGAAAACCATGCCGATCTCGCAGGTCGACGAGTACGCGGAGACCAACCTGGCCGAGCGAATTTCGATGGTCAGCGGCGTGGCACAGGTGCAGGTGTACGGCTCGCAGAAATATGCCGTGCGGGTGCAGGTCGATCCCAAGGAGCTGGCCTCGCGCGGGATCGGTATCGACGAGGTCGCCGATGCGATTCAGAAGGCCAACGTCGATATGCCGACCGGCACGCTCTACGGCGCCCATCAGCAGTTCACCGTGCAGACCAAGGGCCAGCTCACGAACGCCGCGGCGTACCGCCCGCTCGTCGTAGCGTATCGCAACGGCGCGCCCGTGCGGCTCGACGATATCGGGCGCGTGCTCGACAGCGTGCAGGACGACAAGACCGCGGGCTGGGCCGATGGCGAGCCGTCAGTGGTGCTCGCGGTCCAGCGTCAGCCGGGGACCAACACGGTCGAGGTCGTCACGCGCGTACTGGCGCTGCTGCCACAATTTCGCAGCGAGGTTCCGGCGTCGCTGCATATCGACTCGCTGGGCGACCGCGCCGAGACGGTTCGCGCGAGCGTCAATGACGTGCAGTTCACGTTGCTGCTCACGGTCGCGCTCGTCGTGCTCGTCATCTTCCTTTTCCTGCGCAATCTCTCGGCGACGGTGATCCCGAGTCTCGCGCTGCCGCTTTCGATTGTCGGCACCTTCGCCGTGATGTGGGTGCTGAACTACTCGCTCGACAATCTGTCGCTGATGGCGATCACGCTGGCGGTGGGTTTCGTCGTCGACGACGCGATCGTGATGCTCGAGAACATCGTGCGTCACATGGAAATGGGCAAGGACGCGCTCACGGCGGCGCTCGACGGCGCGAACGAGATCGGTTTCACAATCCTGTCGATGACCTTCTCGCTGGCGGCCGTGTTTATCCCGGTACTGTTCATGGGCGGGATCCTTGGCCGCCTACTGCACGAGTTCGCCGTGACGATCGGCGCTGCGATCCTCGTCTCCGGTTTCGTCTCGCTGACGCTCACTCCGATGCTGTGTTCGCGGTTCCTGCGTCCTCCCGGCAGTGAGCGTCACGGCCGCCTCTACCAGATAACCGAGCGCGGCTTTGACGCGATGCTCGACTACTACCAGCGCAGCCTCTCGTGGGTGATGCGGCGCCGGCGCGCGACGATGATCTTTTCCGGCCTGCTCGTCGTCGCGACGATCTGGATGTTCGTGGTGATGCCGAAGGGCTTCATCCCGAGCGAGGACAATGGCGACCTCATCATCTTCACCCTCGCCCAGCAGGGAATCTCGTTCGATTCGATGGTGAAGCATCAGCTCGCCGTCGCCGATATGATCAAAGATGATCCCTCGGTTCGCAGCTACTTCGTGAGCGTCGGCTCGGGCGGACCTGGCGGCGCGTCGAACACCGGAATCATCTTCACCCATCTGAAGCCGCGCTCGGAGCGAAAGTACAGCGTCGATCAGCTCATCAACCAATGGCGCCCCAAGCTCAACAGTGTGCCGGGCATGATGGTGTTCCTGCAGAATCCGCCGCCGATTCGAATTGGCGCGGAGTTCACGCGCTCGATGTATCAGCTAACACTGCAGTGCCCCGACACGACGACGCTCTACAAGTATGCCCCGCTGCTCGAATCGAAGTTGCGGCAGTTGAAGGATTTGCGCGGCGTCAACAGCGATCTGCAGGTGCAGAATCCGCAGGTGACGATCGAGATCGATCGCGATAAGGCGCACAGCCTCGGTGTCACCGCGCAGGAGATCGAAGACGCGCTCAACAATGCGTACGGTGCGCGCCAGGTCTCGACCATCTATGCGCCGACCAACGAGTACTGGGTAATCATGGAGGTCGAGCCGCAATACCAGGACGACCCGGCGACGCTTTCACTGCTCTACGTGCGATCGGTGAAGACCGGCGACCTCGTCCCGCTCGATACCCTGGTCAAGTTCACGCGCTCGCTCGGGCCGCTGTCGATAAATCATCTCGGGCAGTTGCCCTCGGCCACGATTTCGTTCGACACCGCGCCCGGCGTGTCGCTCGGTCAGGCGATCAAGGAAGTACATCGCGTCACCGAAGACACCTTGCCCGATTCGATCACCACCAGTTTCCAGGGCACGGCGCAGGCGTTCCAATCGTCATCGTCGAACCTCGGGATGTTGCTGCTGATGACGATCCTCGTCATCTACATGGTGCTCGGAATTCTGTACGAGAGCTTCATCCATCCGATCACGATTCTTTCGGGCTTGCCGTCAGCCGGTCTGGGCGCGCTGGTGACATTGTGGCTGGTCGGCAAGATTGGTCAGATCTTCAATCCCGCCTTCACCATGGAGCTCGATCTCTTCGCCTTTGTCGGAATCATCATGCTGGTCGGCCTCGTGAAGAAGAACGCGATCATGATGATTGACTTCGCGCTCGACGCGCAGCGCAGCGAAGGCAAAGCGCCGGCCGATGCAATCTTCGAGGGCTGTATCATCCGCTTTCGGCCGATCATGATGACGACGATGGCGGCGCTCATGGGCACGATACCGATCGCACTCGGCATGGGCGCGGGCGCGGAGTCGCGCCGCCCGCTCGGAATCGCGGTCGTCGGAGGCCTCTTCTTTTCGCAGTTCCTCACGCTCTACATCACGCCCGTTTTCTATACCTACATGGAAGCGTTCCAGGAGCGTTTCCAGGCCTGGCGCGAGGGCCGCGAGTACGTGTCAGCGGGCCGCGAGCTTCCAGAGATGGCGCAAGAAGCGCGCCCCAAGGAAGCGGCCTCGCGGTTGGCTTCGTAACAGCACACCCGTATCGTCGCCGAACCGAGATCGGCGCGTGACTCGTGATCTTCGATTGAGGTCACGAGTCTGCATGGAATCCGCGATCCGCTCGCGACCGAGATCAAGCAGGTGCTGAAAGATGCGCAGTTCCACAATCTTCCAATCAATGAACTGCACGCCCTGAGTCCAATCCTTCGCACACAGTTACTGCTGGCCGAAGTCGCAGCCGCGCACTGAGCCTTCCATTTAAACGCATCTCAACTGGAGCGGGCGCCCGTTCCTCTTTCGTGGTTTCGCGGCGTGGTTCAGGCGTATCATCGACGTTCCCATGATTCGTGCGACGGTGCTTGGTTTGGCGTTGATATTGGCGTGCGCCTCTTTGGCGTTGTCGGCTGATCAGCCGGTCGAACTTGATCTTTCAGGCGACAATCATCCCGCCATCGGACCGTCAAATGCGCCGTTCACGATCGTCGAGTTCTCGGATTTCGAATGCCCGAATTGCCGACGGCTCGAACCGACGCTTATCGAACTGCGCAAGGGCTATGGCGATAAGCTCAGACTCGTCTGGTTTGATTTCCCGCTCCCTGCACATTCCCACGCGCTCATTGCCGCAATCGCCGCGCGATGTGCCGGTGAGCAGCATCAGTTCTGGCCGTATCACGATGCGCTGATGAGCGGGCGCGAGGGGCTTGGCGCAGGCAACCTGTTAGACCTCGCCGATCGCCTCGGACTCGATCCCAGCAATTTCCGGCAATGCCTTGCGGAGCGGAAATACCAGGGCGTCGTCGAGTCCGACATCGACACGGGCGACGCGCTCGGCCTGTCGGGCACGCCAACACTAATAATCAACGGTCGCGTATACACCGGCGGCCTCACCGTCCCGGAAATCAAATCGACAATCGCGGGCGCATCGAAGCAGCGGCAGACTAACCAGTAAGGCACTAAGGGCCCAAGCGAAGCGGCGCAGCGCCGCTCGAAGCAGTTTGTCCTTTGTGACCTTCGTGCCTTTGTGGTGATATTTTTTCTTTCGGAGAGTGAGTATGGCAACGAGCATTGAAATCGATCGCACTGTCGGCGCGGGTCTGGAGCGAGGGCTTACCCTGCCCGCTTCGTGGTACACCGACGCCGCGATCTTCGAAGCCGAGAAGCAGCGTATCTTTGGTAAATTCTGGCAATACGTGGGGCATAGCGGACAAGTGCCCGAGCCGGGCGACTTCTTCACGGTCACGCTCGGCGACATCCCGGTGATCGTTGTGCGTAACGATGACAGGCGCTTGCGCGCGTTCGCCAACGTCTGCCGCCATCGCGGGAGCGAAGTCGTTCTCGGATGCAGCGGCAATCGCAAGACGATGCAGTGTCATTACCACGGCTGGACTTACAACCTCGACGGCACACTGCGCGCGGCGCCGCGCTCGGGCGAGCAGTTGAGTTTCGACAAGAGCGCGCTCTCGCTCATCTCGTTTTCGATCGACACCTGGGGGCCGTTCATCTTCGTGAATCCTGACCCCGCGGCGCTTCCGCTTGCGAGCTATCTAGGTAAGCTGCCTTCGTTCGTCGCGCGCGCGGCTCTCGATGTGAACAAAGTCCGGATGGTGCGGCGCGACGAATACCAACTCGCGTCGAACTGGAAGATCATCATCGAGAATTTCAACGAGTGTTATCACTGTCCGATCGCGCATCCGAAGTTTTCCTCGGTCATCGATACTGACGCGTACAGCGCCGATACGACGAACGAGTTCTTCTCGACGTACAATGCGCCGCTGATTCACGCGCGCGATGAAGGCGTCGGCTACGCGACGCTATGGCCAACCGCGATGCTTTCGCTATCGACGAATCCGGGCGCGATGCAGGTGCTGTGCGTATGGCCAATCGACCCGGGGCATACGCGCGAGACAGTGGATTACTACTTCGCCGAGGACGCGACCGAAGAGCACATCCGCGAGTACGTCGAGTTCTCAGACCTCGTCCAGCGCGAGGACATTATTCTGTGCGAGTCGGTGCAGCGCGGGCATCGCTCGGGCGCCGTCGAGCGGGGACACCTGATGCTCTCGCGCGAAGGCGGCATCCAGCACTTCCAAAAACTCGTGCACCGATTCGTCGCGGCGGAAGCGGAAAAAGATCACCACTAAGACACCAAGCTAAGGCACGAAGGGCACTAAGGAGGAAAATCTTGCGAAGTGGCGCAGCGCCGCTTCGCTTCGTGCCTTTGTGGCCTTTGTGGTTATTCTTTTTTCTGTTCTTAGTCCTTGCGGACTAGACGGCGGGCCGAGTTCCGCACTAGGATCGCGCAAGACTGCCACAAAAGCGCTTGTGCAACGGGCAGATCGGAGGATGCCGATGGAACACGAATCGACACAGAATATCGACGAGCCGAATCGGTGGCGGCTCAATACTCCCGGCCATTCAGGATGGAGCCGGACCGCGCATGCCAGCGACGCCAACAAGTATTTCATGGTGTCCGCCGACACCCACGCCAATGAACCCGCTAACATCTGGAAGGAACACCTCGAGAAGAAGTATGCCGACCGCCTGCCGCGGATCGAGATCGATGAAAACGGCGTGAGGTGGGCGATCTCCGAGGGCTGGGCGCGCTCGCGCCTGCTCGACAGCAACCTGCAGGGCGAGGACGGAATCCGCAACAAGGCGGGCGCCGATCCTGCCGAGCGGCTGCGCGACCTCGACCGCGACGGCGTCGATTACGAGATTATCTTTCCCAACAAGGGACTTCAGATGTGGGCGACGCCTGACCCGCAATTCGCACATGCCCAGTGCGTGGTTTACAACAACTGGGCGGCGGAGGCGTATATCCAGTACAGCCCGCGGATGGTGCCGATGGCGTGCCTCGCGACGGGCGACCTCGAAGGCACGCTCGCGGAGATCAAGCGGGTCGCGAAGCTGGGCTTCAAAGGCGTGACGCTGCCGTGCAAGCCGATCTTCGGCGCGCACGACGCGCGGCATCCGAATTACAACTTCGGGATGTTCGATCCGATGTGGGAACTGCTGCAGGCGCACGATCTCGCGATCACATTCCACGTTTCGACCGGACGCGACCCGCGCGCGGCGCGCAAGGACGGCGGCGCGGTTATCAACTACGTATCGCATTCGCTGGCGCCGACGATCGAGCCGGTTGCGAACCTGTGCGCCTCGGGCGTGATCGAGCGCTATCCGAAACTGCGCTTCGGCTCGATCGAGGCCGGGATCGGATGGGTGCCATGGGCGCTGCATGCGATGGACGAGGCTTACGTGAAGCATCACATGTGGTCATTCCCGAAGCTGAAGAAGCTGCCGAGCGAATATTTCCGCTCCAACGGCTTCGCGTCATTCCAGGAAGACCAGCCCGGGCTGGACCTCGCCGAGAAGTACAATCTCACGGGCAATTTCCTGTGGGCCAACGACTATCCGCATCATGAAGGATCGTGGCCCCATTCCGCCGAGGCAATCGAGCGTCAAATGGGCTCGCTCAGCGAGGAGACGCGGGCGAAGATCCTGGGCCTCAACGCGGCGCGGATGTTCAATCTCGAAGTGCGGCGCTACGCGCAGGTCGCCGCCTGACGAAATCATCAGACTCCAACTGGCTTAAATGAAAACGGCCGGAGCTGGCAATCAGCTCCGGCCGTTCTGCTTCTATGGTTCGACGCCTACTTAGAGTTAATACATGGCGTGCTCGGCATGTCCGCGAAGTTGAACCAGTAAGTGTTGCTGGTGCAAGTCGAGTCGCCGGCCGCGTTGATATCGTAGTCGGTGTTGCCACCCGCGGTATTATCGGTGATGAGATCATTTGTATCGCTAATAATGTTGATGCCGAAACCGTCGTTTCCGCTCAACGGGATGAATGAATCGGTACCGGCTAGATCGTCATAGATGTAATTCTTCGATCCGCCGTTGAACTGATAGCCATCCGCAATGTTAGATCCGCTAAGCATCAACGCGACAGTTGAACCAGTCGAGCCGGATTCAAAGACACCGTAGTCGTTTCCGGCAGTGATTCCATTGAAGATCTGTGAGCCGCTCCCACCATCTAAATACACGCCGAACTCCTGTGGTGGCGGAAGCGAACAATTTCCGCCGCTCGAATGCTGCAACGCTCCGGAGAAAAAGTTGGAGAACGATCCACCGGTGCCCAACAACGCTATGCCCGCGGTAAGATTGTTGCTCAGGTTGATGTCATCGCCCGACGAGTTGGTGCCCTCGTCTTCGATTCCGTAGTCGAAGTTCGTGATGACCGAGTTCTCACCCTGGATGAACGTATTCTTAACCTTGGGCTCGATGTGAATACCCGCCGATCCACTCAATTTGCTGCCCGAGATAGTAGTGTTGTTGCAAGGATCGCTGCTCGCGGTATTGAGTATGTCGATCGTCACGTTTGACGCTGCAACCGTGATGCAAGTGCCCGATGCGGTCAGGTTGCCTTTTACCTGATAATAGCCGGAGGTCGAAATCGTCTGGCCGCATGCCGTGATCGGCGGGTTGGGCAAGGCCGCGGCGCTGCCCGCTGCTCCGACTGCGATGCCCAGCGCGAGCATCGCGATCTTGATCGAACGGCTCGCGATCGCCGTGTTAAGCTGGTGCAGTTTGTTCATCTTCGATGCTCCTCTTTGTGAACCGTCCCCTCGCGATATGAGCCGGGAATCAAGCACTGCCGGCCCTCATGGTTTCGTGTTTGGATCCCCTTACTGCTTGTTGATACAGCTCGGAACCGCGAAGCCTGCGAAGTTGAAGAAGTAACTGTTCGCAGTGCAGGTTGAGTCGCCGATCGCATACATGTCGATGAAATTATTCGCCGCGGCATTATCGGTCACGATGTAACCGGTCTCGCCCTTTTCGAACACGAATCCAAACTGCCCGCCGCCATTAATAAACTGTCCAGTCGAGGTCAAAACCGTGGTGGTATCGTCGTACACGAGGTTGCTCTTGCCATGCGGGCTGCAGCTCGCGCTTGGATTTGGTTTGCTATTGCAGCCGAACCAGAAGCTCGCGGCCTGAACGCCGCCGGTGGCCGGTCCGGAGTTCACCAGCGAGATTCGGTTGCTGCTCGAGCCGGTACTCCATACACCGTAAATCCCATTGCCTGCGGAAATAGCATTGAAAATCTGGGAGCCGGTCGTGTTTTGGAATTCGACACCGTAGAACTGGGGGCCTTGGATGCCGACGGGAAAACAGTCAGCGCCGCTGGTATCCTGAAGGATACCGGAGAAGAAGTTCGAGAATGAGCTTCCCGTTACCCCCTTCAACAGCAGACCGACGTTGACGTTGTTCGTCACGTTGAAATCGTCAGCTATCGCGTTTGAACCATCGTCCTCAATACCGGTTTCCCAGCCAGCGATGTTCGAGTTCTGCCCTTGGATGAATACGTTCTTGGCGCTCGACAGGATGTGGATGCCGACTGGGCTCTTCGTAGTGCTGTCTCCTTTGATAAGACGGCCGCTGCACAACGATTCGCCGTTGCTGAGGATGTCCAGGATCACGTTCGACGCGGAAATGTCGATGCAGTCCTTGCCGGGCGCCTGAGTCGAGCTCAGGTTCTGCGTCACCTGGTAAAACCCTGCTTTCGAGATCGTCGTTCCGCATTTCGTGACCGGAATTATGATTGGCGCGGCCTTGGCGCTGCTGGCATTCGCGAATGCGATTCCCATCGCGAGCATCGCGCCAGCGATCCAGCGAACTGACTTGTTTTGCTGGCCCCTAATCATCTTGGAAGATCCTCCTTGAAGATTCGCTCTTGTCCGCACGCGGCTCTGGCTCGATTGCGGAACATCTTGGCTTTCAGTTTCCCTAACGCGCGCATCCCCTTTGTGCTTGGTTTCGGCACGCGCCGCACGGCTCTGGGGTCGCATCGCCAATCCAATGCCCGAGAATGCCTACTTCAAATGACCTTTATCTAGCCCAATCTGAACTACCATCGCCGCCAGCTAAACACAAGGGAACGAAACGTGAGTTGGAATGTTAAACTTTGACGTGAACCAGCGCTGGCCATCTTTGGCTAGCGTTAGCAACTGCGAGAAAATACGCCTTGTAGCACGTCAGAACTTAGCAAAACTTAAGATTTGCGCGATATGCGCCCCGGCGTAGAAAAGGAAAAAATCAGCTTCATAGCGGAATCTTGCTAAAATGGGCGCTGGCCAAAAAACACCGAGTTTATACCGCGTTTCGAGGCAGCAACCGCACCGGCTGGCTTCCTGGCCATCGTTTCGGCCATCTCGCGCACCGATGCCATCAGGTCTTGCTTCCGAACCACTTTGTTTAAGACACCCATCAGAAGGAGCTCCGAAGCGCTATAATGCCGGCACATCAGGATTGCCTCTTTGGCGCGCCACGGGCCAAGGCGATGCGAAAGCACAATCGCCGGCAGGCCGCGAAACGGCACATCGAGGTCAACCTCGGGCACCCAGAACTCGGCCTCCTCGACCGCGATCGCGAAATCGAATGCGAGCGCGAACGACCATCCGCCGCCTACGGCGTGTCCGTTAATCGCGCCGATCGTCACCTGGTCGAGATTTGACAGCACATCGAAAACGCGCCCGATGAGCCGCGGCCACTTGCCGCCCGCAGTCTGGTTGAAGATCTTCCGCTGCTCGCGCGGATCGGTGACGCCCTTGAGCGGCGATGTATCGGCGCCAGCGCAGAAGGTGTTGCCCGCTCCAGTGACGATCAACACGCGCACGGTGCGATCGTCGCGAACATTTTGCACGAGCCGCTCGAACTCGAGGATCACTTCCGCGTTGAGACAGTTGCGCCGGTCGGGGCGGTTGAACGTGATCGTCGCGATCGGTCCATCTTGTTCGAAGAGAAAATTTTCGCTCATCGGATTCTGGTCCTCGAGGTCCGCCGCATTATCGCATTCAAGCCTGTCGATGTCGTCGCCGCACCGGTCGCGATGGTGATGCACGCTTCGACCCGCTTTCGGAGCGTAAATCTCTCTATCGCGAGAGTTCTTGTGATGAAGTACGCTCAGGCTACAATAGACCTCAGGAGAAGCGCGAATGATCCAACTCAATTTCCGCCGCTTCGCAATCGCGGCTTTCGCTGTCACCGCACTCGTCATGGCCTCGACGTTGCCTGCGCTCGCCTCGGCAGGTTCGGTCGGCACGATCACTCTGGTCAGCGGCAATGCGTTGCTGCAGCGTGGACCGGCCGCGACGCCGATCACCACCAACGAACCGGTGATGCTGCACGACACGATCACGACCGGACCGGGCGCCGACGTCGGCATCTACATGGCCGACGGCAGCACGCTCTCGATCACCGAATCGAGCATCGCTGAAATCGAAGACAGCACGATGGTCAACGGCAATGCCGTAATCTCACGGGTAAAGCTGATCAAGGGCCGCGTTCACGCCAACGTCCCTGACGTTGCCGGCACGCCGACGCGACGGCTGCAGATCGACTCCGCGAACGCCAACGTCGTCGGGCCCGCGCCCTCATACGTTCACTGAGCTGAGCGCGGCGCGGTTCTGATCGCGGCGCGACATGATGGCGTTGAGCGACCTCGCATGCTCTACTTTCGGACCAGCAGCGAGGCGTTCATCGCATGGATGTGACCAAGATTCCGCCCGGCACCAATCCACCCGACGACATCAACGTACTGATCGAGATCCCGCAAGGCGGGGTGCCGGTCAAGTACGAGCTCGACAAGGTCTCGGGCGCGCTCTTCGTCAGCCGCTTCCTTCATACCGCGATGTTCTATCCCGCTAACTACGGGTTTATCCCGAACACACTGTCTGAGGACGGCGACCCCTGCGATTGCATGGCGCTGTCGCAGGTGCCGGTCGCGCCCGGCGCGGTCATCAGATGCCGTCCGATCGGCGCGCTGCTAATGGAAGACGAAAACGGCATCGACGAGAAAATCCTCGCCGTGCCGCTCGATGCGCTCAATCCCTATTACGATCGCGTCGGCAACTACACCGATCTGCCGCCGATCATGCGCGATCAGATCGAGCATTTCTTCCGCCACTACAAGGACCTCGAGCGCGGCAAATGGGTGAAAGTCAGCGGATGGGTAAATCGCGAGGCAGCGCGCGAGCTCATCACCAAAGCGATCGAACGCTTCAAACCGCACTGATCCGATTCCATATTGCGTTCGGCACACCCCTCAGCTACGCAGAGCGTCGGGTGATGCGGATGAAAAAACTATTACTGATTGCGCTCGTCTTCGCGCTCGCCGGATGCACCGACGTAAAGCAGGACGAGCACGACGTCAAGCAGGACGTAACGCAACTCCAGCAGCAACAGGACGCGGTAAGCGCGGCCGTCAAGAAGATCGAAGTGGTTTCGGGCGCCAAGGTCAAAGGCGCGTCCGACTACACGCTGCTCGGACCGATCGAGGGCTACTGCTTCAATCGCCCGAACTCGACCAGCGGCCAGACCGTCCATGGCGACGGCCTCAAGACCGCGGCCTATCGCAAATACGGCGACCAGGTGAACGCCCTCGTCAACACGACGATCTGGTTCATCCCCGACGATGACTCGCCAACCTACGAACCCTACACCGAAAACGGCTACTTCGAATGCGCCGGCACCGCCGTCCACTTCATCGGGGCCACGACCGCGCCGTAGCCTGTCTGCCAGGCAAGGTATGCCAGCATCGCACCAGCCGTTGGCGCAGACGCCGATCGCGTTTCAGGTGCCACTCGCGGCTCATCGCTTCACCTCGCGTCGCGTACTGCTCCGCATAGAGCAAGAACCACACGCGCCCGCGAGTTGAGCGCGCGCCGGTACCGGCATTGTGCCGCGCGAGGCGCCGGTCCAGATCGGTTGTCCAGCCGACGTAGGTTCGATGGCCGTCCTTATCCAAATTACCGAGAACGTAAACGAAGCATCCCATGGAATCTCTTTCGCCGGAGCGGCGCGGCGCCCATTATTCGACAGTCATTCTGACCAGCTCCGGCGGCGTCACGCGGACATCCACGTCGATCGTTTGATCGCCGCCGCCGAGCGCCACGCCCTTTACCGGCGGCACGTCTGAGTAATCGCGGCCCCAAGCGAGCGTCACGTGGCGGGTCGAGGGCAGCACGTCGTTGGTCGGATCGATGTCGAGCCAGCCGAAGCCCGGGCAAAAGATCGATAGCCACGCGTGCGAGGCATGCGCGCCGATCGCGTTGTCGCCCGTGCGAAGGTACCCGCTCACATAACGCGCCGGCAGTCCGAGCGCGCGCAGGCACGCGATCATCACGTGCGAATAGTCCTGGCATACGCCGTGCCGCGAGCGCATCGCCTCGGTCACGGGCGTCGTCACCGTCGTCGCATCCTGGTCGTACTTGAAATCGGTGAAAATTCGATGGCAAAGGTCCACCGCGCATTCGAGAATCGGCCGCGCCTGGGTGAACGATTGTTCGGCGTACGCCCTGAATTCCGGAGTCGGCGGCACGCGCGGCGAATCGAGCACAAACTGGTAGGCTTCGAAGGTGTCGGCGCTGTCGTGACGCGCGATCGCCTCGCGCACCTGCTCCCACGGCGGCGTCAGCCCCGGATGAATCGCCTGTCCCGCACCGGTTTCAACCAGGCTCGACGCGGTGATCCGCAAAGTCTCGTGCGGCTGATCGATGATGAACGCAGTCACCGGATTGCCGAAGTAATCGGTGCGCGCAACCGACGAATCCGGACGCGGCTCGATCGTCAGCTCATGCTCAATCAACGACTGGCCGTGATCGCTGCGCGGCGCCAGGCGCACTTCGGTGTGGCACAGCGCGACCGTCTCGCTGTAGGTGTAGGTGGTGGTGTGAATCGCGCGCAGGATCATCGTCGAAGCTAGGATGCGGGCAGTTGCCGCGACGCGATCGAATGGTCGAAGTAATCGCGCGCGATCGTTTCCGAAAGCAGTTTCAACCCGTTGCCAACTCCGCCTAGCAAGTTGTCAATTGCGCTCCGCTCGCCGTCTTCGCTCTGCCGAATCAGCTCGGACGCGTCGCCGAGCTGCACCGCCGTGAGCATCGGCACCACGACTCGCCATTCCGCCGAGCGATGCGCACGAAGGCTCTGCTTGGGCAGCTCCTCGACGTGCTCGCGCAGCCGCGCGAGCTGGAACGCCGCTGAACGAGGGTTGGCTTCGTCGAGCAGCAGCAAGTCGAGCACCAGGTCGGCCTGCATCGAAGTGAGGTAGCGCGAGCGATACGTCAGCGAGCTGTCTGCTATTTCAAGCAGCGCCTGCAGCTCGCCCGAATCTTCGTCGCCGCCGAGACTGAGTCCGCTGCGGAGTATCTCGACCACTTGCAGCGCGCGCTCGAGCCGGCGGCCGATATCGAGAAAGCGCCAGCCGTCGCCGCGCGTCATGCTTTCCATCGCGAGACCGCCGAACGCGCTGAGCGTCATGATCGCGTCGTCGAGCAGGCTGCGCGCGCTGGCCATCCTCAGCGGATCGGCTTGCGGCGGCGCGCTGAACTGCTGATCGAACCGATTCAGCACGCGCCACGCATCGGCCGAAAAGCGATCGCGCAGGAGCCATGCGACACGGCGCAATTGCTCGAGCGTCCAGCCGAGGCTGGTCTTCTCCTCCGAGTCGTAGATCATCGCGAGCATCTCGCGCTCGAGCGCCGTCTCACGCCCGTTGGCCGCTCCGCCATTTGTCGAGGCGAGCAGCTTTTGCGGCAGATGCCCGAGTGAGCACAAAATGCGCACCCCTGCTTCGAGACCGGCCGCGCTCGCCGGATCGGATTCCTGCAGCCGCGACAAAATCGCGCGCGCGATGCGCACCGCCGAGTCGACCCGCTCGACGTAACGGCCGAGCCAAAACAGATTGTCAGCGACACGGCTCGGCAGATCGAACGTCGCCCGATTCACTTCAACCGATGTCGACGCGCTCGTCAGCAGCGTGGTCTGCGGCGTCGGGCCGCTCGACAGCACCCAGGTATCCTTGCTGCCGCCGCCGTGCTGCATCGACGCGACCAGCGAATCGAGGCCCGCGGTCATGCGCGTGAGCCCGCCGGGCATCACGATGTACGAGCCTTCGCTCGCGGTGACGTAAACGCGGAGCACCAGATGGCGCGGCGCGAGGTGACCGCCCTCTTCCCACACCGGCACAGTGGAAAGCGACACCTGCTCCTGCGCGACGTAGTTGCGTGGCGTGCGGCGGATTCGCTCGGCGAGTCGCTCCCGCGCCTTGGCGGTGAGCTTGGCGCCGAAGATCGATTCGCGGCGCGCGCCGAGAAACGTCGGCTTGATCACGAGGCGCGAAATATTCTCCGTGACATAGGCGAGCGGCTTCTCCTGTCCGCACCACCACGTCGCAACCGTCGGCATCTTCAGCTCTTCGCCCAGGAGATGCCGGCAGAGGCTCGGCAGAAACGCGGCCGATGCTGCCGATTCCAGCAATCCCGAGCCGAGCGCGTTGACTACCGCGACGTTGCCGAGCCGCACCGCCTGGACGAGGCCGGGCACGCCGAGCACGGAATCCTCGCGCAGCTCGAGCGGATCGCAGAAGCTGTCGTCCTGCCGCCGCATGATCAGATCGACCGGCAGAAGCCCGCCAAGTGTCTTCAGGAATACGCAGTTGTCGCGGACCGTCAGGTCGCCACCTTCGACCAGCGTGTAGCCGAGGTAGCGCGCAAGAAACGCGTGCTCAAAATAAGTTTCGTTGTATGGACCAGGAGTGAGCAGCACGATACGCGGGTTATCGCGATGGCGCGGGACCAGGCTGCGCAGCGTCTCGCGAAAGGCCTGGAAATAATCCGCCAGCCGGCGCACGTGGCTGGCACCGAAAACGTCAGGCAGCACCCGCTGCGAAACTAGCCGGTTCTCGAGTGCATAGCCCGCGCCCGATGGCGCCTGCGTGCGATCGGCAATCACCCACCATTTGCCGTCGGGCGAGCGCGCGAGATCGGCAGAGTAATTGTGCAGGTAGATATTTTCGGGAACGTTGACGTTGCAGCACGCGCGCAGGAATCCCGGGCTGCGAAAAACCAGCTCGGGCGGGAAAAGATTCTCGCGCAGCAGATTCTGCGGGCCGTAGAAATCCGCCAGCATCGCATTGAGCAGCGTCGCACGCTGAACCATCGCGGCATCGATCGCGGCCCATTCGCGTTCGTCGATCACCAGCGGCAGGGGATCGAGCGGCCACGGCCTGTCGGTACTGCGCGGATCGCCATAGACGTTGTAGGTAACCCCGTTGTCGTGCAGCAGGCGGCGGCCTTCCTGCCAGCGGCGCGCGAGGCCCGCCGCGCCCATCATGGCGACCGACTCGGTGAGCCCGCGCCAATGCGGCCGCACCTGGCCTTCGGCCGTGAGCATCTCATCGTGGAAACTCGCGCTCGATTGATATCCCCACGCGGCGGCGAGATTCTGCGCTACGGCGGCCTCCGCCCCGTTCATCTCCCCGTCCTCTATTCCGCGAGCCATGAAAATATCGTACGACTTTGCGCCGCTCGAAGCCTTATAACCCAGAAATGCAGTGTTCTAGTAGCCGCCGTTGCTTGAAATGGAAAGCGTTCGCCTTAGATCAAGGGTGGTCGGGAACTGCGGATTAAACTCATGCGGCGGCGGTGGAATCGGACCGGGCGTGTGCCCGAACGGCAAGAAACGCGTGGCACGACGCGTTTCGGCCGCGTTGGCGTTGACAGGGAAGGTTTCATAGCTGAGACCACCCGGATGCGCGACATGATAGGCGCATCCGCCCACGGAGCGTCCGCTCCAGGTGTCGTAGAGATCGAACACCAGCGGAGTGTGTACTGGAATCGTCGGATGCAAGCACGACGGCGGCTGCCACGCTCGATAGCGCACGCCTGCCACCCACTCCCCACGCACTCCCGTTGAATGCAGCGGCACGCGGCGCCCGTTGCAGGTCACGATCAGACGATCGCCGGTGAAGCCGTCGATCTTTACCTGCAAGCGCTCTACCGATGAATCGACGAAACGCGCCGTGGCGCCGCCGGCCGGCTCCTCGCCCAGCACGTACCACGGCTCAGTTGCCTGTCTCAGTTCAATACTCACTCCCGAATAGTTGACGCGGCCATAAGTGGGATATCGAAACTCGAAATGAGGCGCGAACCAATCGGGATCGAATGCGTAACCGGCACGGCGCAGATCGTCGAGCACCTCGCGAAAATCCGCGGCCACGAAGTACGGCAGCATGAAGCGATCGTGAAGCTGCGTGCCCCATTCTATCGGCGCGCGCAGGTACGGCTCGCGCCAGAACCAGGCGACGCAGGCGCGCACGAGCAGTTGCTGCGTCAGGCTCATACGCGCATGCGGCGGCATCTCGAAGCCGCGCATCTCGAGGAGTCCGAGGCGTCCCGTCGTCGAGTCGGGCGAATATAGTTTGTCGATGCAGAACTCCGTGCGATGAGTATTGCCGGTGAGATCGACCAGGATGTGTCTGAATATCCGGTCCACCAGCCACGGCGGACAATAATGTCCGCCCGGATTCGGAATCTGCCCGAAGGCGATTTCAAGTTCGTAGAGATTGTCAGCGCGCCCCTCATCGATTCGCGGCGCCTGGCTGGTCGGCCCAATGAACATCCCCGAGAACAGATACGACAGCGCGGGATGATTCAGCCAATAGCCAATCATGCTGCGCAGCAAATCGGGACGTCGCAGGAACGGACTGTCACCGGGGGTCGCACCGCCGAGCGCGAAATGATTGCCGCCGCCGGTTCCCGTATGCCGCCCGTCGAGCATGAACTTCTCAGTGCCGAGCCTGCATTGGCGCGCATCATCGTAGAGCGTCGTGGTTACATCGACGAGTTCTTTCCAGTTGTGCGAGGGATGGACGTTGACCTCGATCACGCCCGGGTCGGGTGTGACGGACAGACGATTGATGCGGTAGTCGGGCGGGGGCGTGTAGCCTTCGATCACCACCGGCGTCTTGAGATGCGCCGCGGTGTCCTCGATCGCCGCGAGCAGATCGAGATAGTCCTCGGTGCTCGTCACCGGCGGCATGAATACGTGCAGACGGCCGCCCCGCGGCTCGACGCAGAGCGCAGTCCGCACCACCCACGGCGCGGATTCGCCGGACTTCGGCTTGCGATCGCGCTCCCCGCCGCGGCGCGATTGCAGGGCAGGATCGGCCGGCGAGATTCGCTGCGGCACGGGCAGCGGCGTATGTATCGCCATCGGATCGACGGTGAAGAAGCCCTGCGCGTCCGTCGTGCTGACCCATGGCAGACTCGGCATCGGCAGCCTGAGCCCGACCGGAGAATCGCCCGGTGTGAGAAAAAGATGCTGCCCGCGGAGCATCCAGATTCCCGTCTGCCACTCCGGTCCACTCTTGCCCCATCCGCGCTGCAACGGCAGCACGAAGCCGACGGGCTCGTTCAGACCGCGCTCAAACACGCGGCGCACGCGCTCGCGCTCGCCGGCATCCTCGAGATGGTTGTCAATTGGATCAACGTTGACAGGCAGTTGACGCTCGCGTTGCAGATAGTAGAGCGGGTCCTCGAAGGCCGGGTTGGCGTAGCCGGGATCGACGCCGAGCCGAACGGCGAGGGTCTCGGAAAAGCGCTGCGCGTCGATCGGACCGAATGACGACGGAACTTCGGCGCGCGCGATAAGCTGGTCGTCGCGCCACATCGGCACGCCGTCCTTGCGCCAGTAGCAGCTCAGCGCCCATCGCGGCAGCGGCTCGCCGGGATACCATTTGCCCTGGCCGTAGTGCAGCAGACCGCCGGGAGCGAAGCGCTTATGCAGGCGGCGCAGCAATTGCTCGCTCAGCCGGCGCTTGTCGGGACCGAGGGCGGCGATGTTCCATTCGGCGCCGTCCATGTCGTCGATCGAAACGAAGGTCGGCTCGCCGCCCATCGTGAGCCGGATGTCGCCGGCGCTGATCTCGCGATCGACCTGGTAGCCAAGCGCCTCGATACGGCTCCACTGCTCATCCGTATACGGCAAGGTGACGCGCGGATCCTCGTGAATCCGCGTCACCGACATCTCATGGTTGAACTCGACCTGGCACGGGCCGACGGCACCCGTGACAGGCGCGGCCGACGATGGATCGGGACTCGCGGCGAGCGGGATATGTCCCTCGCCCGCGAACAGTCCCGAAGTCGGATCGAGGCCGATCCATCCCGCGCCGGGAAGGTAAATCTCCGTCCAGGCGTGAAGGTCGGTGAAGTCCCTGCCGGGTCCCTCCGGGCCTTCGAGCGGCTTCACGTCGGGCTTGAGCTGGATCAGGTAGCCGGAGACGAATCGCGCGGCGAGGCCGAGTTTGCGCAGAATCTCGACCATCAGCCACGCGCTGTCGCGGCACGATCCGGTTTTGAGCGTGAGCGTTTCCTCGGGAGTCTGGATTCCCGGTTCGAGGCGGATCACGTAGCCGATTAGTTCCTGGAGCTGCTGATTCAGGTGGACCAGGAAATCAACACTGCGCAGCGGGGTGAGATCGATCCCCTTGAGGAGCGCGCGCAGCTTCGGACCGACCTCGTGCGTTTCGAGATACGGCGCGAGCTCCTTGCGCAGCTCCGGCGCATACTTAAACGGGATCTTTTCGGCGTACGGCTCGAGGAAAAAATCGAACGGATTGATAACCGCGATTTCGGCAACGAGATCGACCTCGACCGAAAAGTGATCGACGAGCTCGGGAAACACGGCGCGCGCGAGATAGTTGCTCTGCGGGTCCTGCAGCCAGTTGATGAAATGACCGCGCGGCTCGATCTTCAGCGAATACGCAACAATTGGCGTGCGGCAATGCGGCGCGGGCCGCAGCCGAATCACCTGCGGCGACAGCGTGACAAGACGATCGTACTGGTACTCGGTCTTATGGTGTAGCGCGACTCGGATCGACATAACTGCTGATGAACTTCGCGGCGAGCGATACGACAACGATCGCGACTCGACCGCACCCTGCGCAATGAACGAATCAATATTGCAGAGTCATGGCAACAGAGAGGGTCGCACCAAGCAAACGCGTCGCTCGCTAAGCGCGGGCATTGTCGGATTGACAAGTAAACAGCCGTTCACTACGCTCACGAGCATCAGGTAAACGAGCATTTACCAACGCGCCGCACGCTCGCGGGAAGGAATCTTGCCAATGGAATTCGCGCTGCAATACGAGCTTCAGCGAAGCCGTCCGCACTACGACGGCTTCATGTGGGACATCTACCATCAGGCGACCGAGCAAGTGAAACTGGCGGATCGCCTCGGCTACCACTCGGTGTGGACAGTTGAGCATCATTTTCTCAACGAATGGTCGTACTCGTCGGCGCCCGAGGTCTGGTACGGCGCGCTCAGCCAGGTAACGAAGCAGATTCGCCTCGGCCATGGCGTCTGCCTGCTGCCGATCCCATTCAACCATCCTGCGCGGATCGCGGAACGAATCGCCGTGCTCGATATCATGTCGAACGGGCGCGTCGAGTTCGGCTCGGGCCGCTCGATCACCGAAGCAGAGCTCGACGGCTTCCAGGTGCATCCCGAAGATTCCAAGCCGATGTGGGAAGAAGCGATCGCGGCCATTCCGAAAATGTGGACGCAGGAAAAATTCTCGTGGGACGGCAAATACTTCAAGATGCCAGAGCGCGAGGTGATTCCGAAGCCGGTGCAGAAACCGCATCCTCCGATTTGGGTCGCGGCCACTCAGCCCACGACGTGGGAAGCGGCCGGTCACCGCGGCATCGGCGCGCTCGGCTTCGGCATCTCAGAGCCCGGCATCCTCGACGGCCTCGTTAAGAAGTACAAGAACGCGCTCAAGAGCTGCGAGCCGGTCGGCTCCTTCATCAACGATCGGACCGCGGCCGCGACGGTCTGCGTATGCGCACCGACGCGCGAGGAAGCGATCGGGCTTGGCAAGGAAGCGATCGACTTCACGACCCGCAAGGGCGCCGAGCTCTTCACGCCGTTCGCCAATCGCGAGGTCAAGGGCTACGAGTACTACAAGAAGATGGCCGAGCAGGCGGTCGCGCTCGGCGACTATCGCATGTCGCACGCCGATTTGGAAAAGCGCATCGAGGCGGGCGCCGTGATGGTCGGCGATCCCGAGGACTGCCTCAAAGTAGCAAAGATGTACGAATCGGCCGGCGTCGATCTGCTCCTGATGCTGGTTCAGGTCGCTGCGCTGCCGCATGAAAAGGTGATGCAGACGATCGACCTGATCGGCAAGCACGTGATGCCGAAGCTATCCACCCGCAGCAAGGTGATCCAGATCGAAGCCGCAGCAGCCGCCGCACGCTAATCTGAATTCGATCAATCGCGACGAGGGGCGGAGAGCAAATCTCCGCCCCTTCCTTTTTTGCGATCGAAAGCAATTCAGCGTGCGCCGCTCGCAGATCGTGAAGCCGGCTTACTGAAAACCACGCAATAGTAATGAAGGAAAAGACTGCTCGGACACGCGTCGGTGAAACGAGTTTCGTGGAAACCGGCGGCGGTTAGCTCGTCGATGAGTACATTCTCCGGGATGCCGTGGCCGCCGCGGTTGGAGGGCACCCCCTTGGGCTTCCACGGCGCGAGCCACCACGACGGCCGAAAGTCCTGAATCGCGAGCACTCCGCCGGGACGCAGCGAATCGTAGATGCTCGCGTCGGTTTCGATCGGGCGGGTGAAGTGATGGTAGACACCGGTCATGAAAATCACATCGCAGCAGTCGCGCGGCAGGTTGGTGTCGGTGACGCTCGCTTTGATCACGCTGACATTATCGAGATTGGCGCGCTCGACGCGCTTGCGGATGCGGGCGAGTTTCTTCGGCTCGATCTCGGTCGAATAGACGTGCCCGCCCGGGCCAACCTGCCTGGCCACTGCGACCGTCATGCGGCCGTTGCCCGCACCGATTTCGCCGACGCTCATTCCCGGCATCAACTGTAATCCGAGCAGCGTTTCTGCTCGCTGTAGATCCTCGTCGACGCCCTGCGCTAGCGCATCATGCCACCCATCGGCATCTCCGACATTCCAGGCATATCGATCGCCATCCCCATCCGCTGCTGCGCGCGCGCTTCGCGGCCTGCGTTGTCCATCGTGGATGCTGACTTGGCGAGACTTCGCACGAACGCGGCGACGGCCCAGGTCTGATCAGGCGAAAGCGAGTCGGCGTAAGACGGCATCGGAGTGCCGTTCAATCCGGTGCGGACCGTCAGAAAAATCTGCGCGAGACTAGAACCGCGGCGAAAAATCCCGTCATGAAAATCGAGCGGGCGAATCGGATCACCGCTTGCGTCCTTCAGCGATGCGACCGAGGGTCCATCGCCCCTACCCTCGGCGTCGTGACATTCAACGCATCCCGCGTCGCTGAAAATCTTTTTGCCCTGCTCGACGAGCTCAGGCGTTTCCCGGGGTTGCGTTGGAATCTGGATTGATGCGCTCCTGGCTTCCTTTGCGAAGCGAGGCGAGAAGCCCTCGACGTATGCCACCAGCGCCCAACGATCGCGCTCCGAGAGACTGATCCACGGGACCATCGCGGTTCCCTGGAGTCCGCCCGAAATCACTTTCCAGATATCCTCGTCGGCCGGCAGCGTGCCGGTCGGTGTCGAGTGAAATTCGAAGACGCCCTTGGTGAAGTCGCGTGGCCGCGGCGAGAGTTCGTCGGCGCGCCGCCCGGCTCCATTGCCCTTCGCGCCGTGACAAATCGTACAGTGCTCTCCATAAAGTAGCTCGCCGTGCGCAAGCAGCCCTGCATTGAAATTCGGTTGCGGCTCGGTCGGCGATACGCTGATTTCCTCGCCGTTCATCCAGGCCATCAGCTTCGGCATCGAGCCCATGTGCCCGCCGCTCATCATCTGCCCCATGTCGCCGCCCATCATTTGCGCATTGGCGGAGGACGAGAGCGTGCACGCGAAGATTGCGGCGATCGCGAATTCGGTCGCAATCCGGGCAATCTCGAAAAAGCTGATTCGGTTCACTCTTTTCGATCCCCTGCGCCATGGTCCACGCGTCTGCCTCGCACAGCAAGACGATGAAGCCCTGTGAAACAAACAGCACCCCCCGTTTGCCTCTTTCATGCCTTGATTGTTCTCTAAAACTCTCGCGATCGTCCGCGATATTTCGAAATTCGTTTCAGGAGAGCGACTCGCCGCGCGATCTTGCGCGAGAATCGGACCGCGGCACGTAACTCTGGTTTGCCGCAAACGGCGAGGAGCTGGAGGAGCGTCTCGTCAGGGTGCGTCGGTGCTGAATGCTATCTTGAAGTCATCGCTCGCAAACGGGTAGACATGCACCATCCAGGCGAAGATCTGCTTGTGGAAGGTGCCGCCGGCCGCCTGGCAGTCGGCCTCGGTTGAAATCGTGCCGGTAAAGCCGAATCGCGGATCGGCCATGTAACCATAGCGTTCTTCGGCGCCGTGGTTGATGCCGTCCATTGCGCTGGCGGCGGTGCGCTTGGCGTGAATCTCACCAGCCATGACTTCCTGCTCGGTGATGCCCTGCGGCAGACAGATGTTCGTATGCGCATGCCATCGCACCAGGCCCAGCGGAATCAGCTTATCGAGTTGGCCGGGAGTGTCGCTCGCGGGAGCGTCGTACATCGCCCCCACGAGTTTCCATCCGCCGAAGGTTTTCTTCTCGTAGAGCAGCGAGCCCGGCCGGGCGAGATCGAAGTCGCCGGCGTATTCAGCCGCGGTCCGCGGCCGGTTTGCGAAGTGGTACACGTCCTGCGGAACGGTTGGCAAGAAGGGTTCGTAGCCGTCGGCTTCGGCGACCTTGTAATCTTCGTAGCGGGAGAGGTTGTCGCGCATGACGCGGATAATTTCCTGGCCGCGCGCGGTGTCCGCGGGAGTCGGAGCGCGCAGGTCGGTCATCGTCATGTGCGCACCCATCGTCATGTGCGCGCCCATGCCCGCCATCGCATTGGAGTTATTATCATTGCCGGAACCCATGTCCATTCCTTGCATGTCGTCGGCGCGAATCGAAGTGAATGACATGGCGACGACGGCGGAAACTGCGGCAACGATGAGAGCGCGTTTGATATTGCCCATGTTTCACCTCGCGTACCGGCAACTCGCAGGTTGACAACGGCAATTACGCTATCAGATCTCTTGTCTCCCACTACCAGACAATAACACAAGCCCCGTGGTACGGGCATCGTTCGAAACGCCCAGCACCGCCTGATCTTCCAAATACTATGCCCAGGGAACTGGAACGGCAGGTAGAGGCCAAGCGACACAAAGTGTCGCATCTCTGTTGGGGAATCGAGCTGCCGGGGGCGGGACTCGAACCCGCACGGGAGTTGCCTCCCAGAGGATTTTAAGTCCTCTGTGTCTGCCTTTTCACCACCCCGGCCCTGAGCCTCGCGCTTTATGGCGCGTGACTCGATCTCTTAAATCATAAATGCCCTGCTCGACGAAGGTTCCAGGCGGCCCTTCCCATGTCCCACAAAATGCATGTTGCCGCGCGTGCCGCGACGATATAGTCCGATCAGGCGGAAGCTCCAGCCGCATGGTCGAAAATCATCATGAAAACGTCGACGGTCATGTTGTTGCTCGCGATCGTCGCGGTCGCATGCTCGAGCAAGACGCCGCCGCGCGATGTCGCCCAGACTGAAGAGGAGCTGTCTGACGCCGGATTCAACACCGTCATATTGCAATCGCAGGATGACCTTTCGATCGCCGACACTCTGCCCAAGCGCGAAATGCATTACTACGACGCGGCAAATGGCCCTGTCTTCTGGTATTACGACCCCGACGGATGCGGATGCGTTTACGTCGGCAGCCTCGCCGACTATCAACGCTACCAGATGGCGCAACAGCACGAGAGCGACGTCGCTGCATACCTGGCCCAGTCCGACGATTCGCAGGTGACATCGCTGTACGCATTGAACCCGTTCATCTTTCCCGCGCCATTCGTCTATGCCGTTGGCACCAGCTTTAGCTACAACGCGTGGCTCTATTCTTGGCCGCCGCACGTGCCGCCGCCACATCCTTATGGTCCGATTATCATTGGCGGCGCACCGCACGGCGTCCCAATCGGCACGCCCATCGGACATCCCGCAATCGGATTCGGATTCGGAGGTCACGGCGGTTTCGGCGGACACGGCGGAGGGCATGGCCGCTAATATCGACTTGAAACGCACCGATGCCGGGCATCGTATATCGTAATGCGCGTTCGCGCGCGATGGTTTTGGAATATCTTGCAGCGAGCTAGACTTATTTTCTTACGATGACTCGAAAGCCGAATTGGCTGTGCCCTGTCGCCATCTCATGCGCGATTGCGCTGGCCGGATGCGGTGTCGCGCGCGCGCCTATCGATTCGACGCCGAAGCACGTCGCAACGCCGCAGCAGGGCCAGGTGTCCGTATCCGTGCAGGCACAGAAGCCGGTGGGTGACGTGACTCCGGTCTACGTCTCAGTGGCGAACGGCACCGACGATCCGCGCTCGCTCGTGCCGTCGCAGGTTTTTGCGCTCGATGAAAACGGTGAGCGCGTCGCCCCGATCCCGCCGCTCGAGGCCGCGCGCCAATCCGGAAACGCGCGCGAGCTGGAATCCGCTGTTGCGAGCTCCGCGCTAAGCGGCGCGGTGGCCGGCGGAGTGGGTGCCGCGCTCGGCGCCGCTGCGGGCTCGGCTTTCGGCGCGGTCGGCCAGGGATCGATCGTCGGCGCAGCCAGCGGCGCCGGATGGGGTATGTTCCGCGGTGCCGAGAATGGACAAACGAAGGCCGATCAGCAGGCTCTGATGCAGATCGAAGCGCTGTCGCTCAAGCCTGAGGAAGTCCGCAAAAACTTCACCGTCAGCGGCTATGTTTTCTTCCCCAAGGGCACCTACAGCCAGGTCGAGATGCTGATGATCAATCGCGAGACGGGAGACACCGAAAGCGTCCGCGAAGCCTGGCGATAACCGGATCGCATAACAATCCAAAGAAATTTAGTCGCTCTGTATTCAGAAAAAATGCGGGTCGTACAAACTTCCCTTCCCGGTGCGGGAAGGGAAAGAGGGTTAGGTCGTTTTTACTTCTGAGTGGAAGAAAATCCAGAAATCGACCTAACCCCTGGCCCCTTCCTGCATCGGGAAGGGGGATCAGAATCTCCGCGCCTTACTTAGCTTCGGAACGATTGGGAGCGGTTACATCATCGACGAGATGATTACTAACGAGCCCTGGCCTTTGCCTTTTTCGGCGGGGTCCGCGATTACCATCTTGCCGCCGACGAACTTCATGTCAGTCGGATCCATCAGGCCCGATGCGTATGGGCGTGCGAGGCCTTTTTCGAGCCGATACACCGCGCCGTCGCGCTCACCGTTGTTTTCGCTTATCAGCTTGCCGGTATCGACGATGAAGAACACGGTGTCATAGGTCCCGAAGCTCGCGGGCGAGTAGCCAAAGCCCGAAGGCCGGGTGAATCCTACCAGGTAAGGGTCGTCCTTGAGCTTGCCATCAGGGCCGGCGACTCCGATACGGCCAACCTTAGCGCCGCCTGCCATCTTGGGACGCATCCCGATCAGCATCATGTTGGGCGCCTTGGGGTCCGATGCGGGCGCGAAACCGATCGTCGTCAGCTCGAACGCGACCGGCTTGTCGTAGGTGCCAAACGGCGTGGCTTTGCCCGACGAATCGATCGCATAGATTGTCGCGTTGCCGGTCGTCGCAGCGTAGAGCTTGCCCGCAAACGGCGTCCCGCCCGCCCCGAATTCAAGGTCGCGGCATCCGCTCGCTCCGGCTGGCAGCTTCGCGAAACTGCTCACGTCACCTGATTTGCTGACCTTATCGACCTCGCATGGTCCTTTGATATCGGTGGCGTTGAGAACGTAGTAATCACCCGCCGACCCGAATCCCGCTGGGGCGATCGCGACGCCGGCCGGATTCTTGAGCTTGGTCTTGGGCGCGATCGGCGTAGCCTTGCCACCCATCGTCACTGTATAGAGGCCGCCAGCCTGGTCCGAGACGATCAGATTGCCATTGTCGACGGCGAGAAAGTACGGCGCGACCACGCTGCTTTTGAGCGGCTTTATTTCGAACGGGATTTCAACATCGAGTCCGGCTGCGAGTGCGGCCGCGCGCATGATACCTGGGCCGCTCGCGAAGATCGCGACCGCCGCAATAAGCGCTGCGAAGAGGAAGTGCCGGTTATTTCTTGTTTTCAAGTTCATCAAGCGCCTCATTTACGAAGTATTTCTGGTCCGGATCGCGATCGTCGAGCTCCGCCTTGCGCCGCGACACCCATTCCGCCACTGCGATCAGCGCCGTTTCCTCCACCGTCGGGATACCCAGCGCCTGCGCGACGAGGTCGAGATTCTCCGCCAATTCGTCGGGAACTTCGATTTCGATCCTTCTGCCTGCCATCGGTTCGCCCTTCCATATAGTCTTTGCTAATGGGGGTCGTCAAAATGATTTCGGACGCCCCCGATCATGCATCAAACCAGCGCGCCAAAATACGCCGGCAATCTGATCGACTATCTTGACCAGGGGCGCTTTGAGAGTGCCTTTGTTATTCGCGATCAGGAGCGTCACGTCGCGGTCGTCGATTCCGCCGGCCGCGAGCATCTGGTGCCGCGCGATCTCGTGATGGCGCGTTACCCCGAACGCCATATCGATCGCGCGGCGGCGGCGCAGGGAATCGAGGCGCTCAAGGCCGAGCGGGCCGAGCTCCACTCCGAACTCGACATGGAACTGCTGTGGGGCGTGATCAGCGAACAGGGCCGCAGCTTCACCGCGCAGGAGATGGCCGATCTGTTTTTCGGGCGGCATTCCAACGTGGGAACCTCGGTGATGCTCGAGACGCTGCTCAACGATCGCGTCTATTTCGTGCGCCGGCACATGGAGTTCACCCCGCGCTCGCCCGAGCAGGTCGAGCGCCTGCGCGTTCAGGCGAGCCGCGTCCGCGCGCGGGGCGACGATTATAAACGCACGCAGAAAATAATCCGCGACGTGCTGAGCGGTGCGGCAGCCGAACCCGCCGACGATGTGCCTGCGCTAATCGAAGAGCTCACCAAGTACCTCAAGAATCCGTTCACGCGATCCCGCGAGCTCACCCAGATGCTCACGACGGCGGTGCCGGAGGTCGATACCGCCGACGTGGCCTTCGCGGTGCTCGAACGGCTCGGCGCTCATCCTCGCGTGCCGCGTTTCGCACTCATCGCAGGATTGCGCACGGAATTCAGCGAAGCCGCGATGAACGAGGCGGCTGCGGCAATTCCCGGTCCGCGCGCCGTGATGGACGGCGGATATGCGATCACGCTCGACGACGCGGACACGGTCGAAGTCGATGATGCGTTGAGCTGCGAGGTGCAAAGCGACGGTTCGACGCGAGTGCGGGTTCATATCGCGCTCGTTGCCGACTTCGTGAAAAAAGGCGGCGCACTCGATAACGAGGCTGCCGCGCGTGCGACCACCGTTTACCTGCCCGAGACAACAGTGCGGATGCTCCCCGACGTCCTCGGCTGCGACACTGCCAGTCTGCTCGCGGGGCGGGAGCGGCCGGTGCTGACGACCGACGTGACGCTTTCGCCTGAAGGCGAACTGCTGAAATCGTCGATCTATCCGGCAACGATTCCGATCGTCGAGCGTGTCGACTACGACCGCGCCAATGCGATGCTCGCCAACGAGGGTGAGAACTCGAACGCGGCTGGCGCCGTGCGGCGCCTGTTCAGCATGGCGATGCAGATGCGGGAGATTCGGCGGCGCGCGGGAGCGATGCTCACGCAGCGGCGCGAGTCCAAGATTCGCGTTCGCAACGGGCGCGAGATCGAAATTCAGATCCTCGACTCCGGATCGCCCGCGCGCGTGCTGGTCGCGGAGTTCATGGTGCTTAGCAATTTCGTCGCGGCCCGCTATGCGGCAGAGAATCGCATCCCGATCATTTACCGCGTCCAGCCGCAAACCGGGCTCGACTATGCGATGCAGCGGCCGCGGCTATCGCTCTATCCCGAATATCACGCGGGAATCGGACTCGATTACTACGCCCAGCTCAGCTCGCCGATTCGGCGCTACGCCGACCTGGTGCTGCAGCGCCAAATCCTGGCCGCGCTGGCGGGCGAGCCGGCGCCATACAACGCCGACGAATTGCTGGCGGTGCTCGCAGGCGCCGAGAGCGCCGAGGATTCATTCCGCGAACTTGAGCGCCGCGCAAAACGCTACTGGACGCTGCGCTATCTCGAAGAAAACAGCATCGGAGTGCCGCTCAAGGCCTGGGCCACGCGCGATGGCGCCAGCGCCGAGCTAATTGACTACGCAGTCCGCGGCACACTGCACAACGCTCCATCGCTATCGAACCAGGCGGAGATCCTCGTGCAGGTAAGCCGCGTAGATCCGCTGCGCGGCTGGCTGGCATTTGACTATATAGGCGTGGGAGATCGAGAGGCGCGTCGCGCGCCGTAGCATCGAATTTGCATCGCGTCGTTCGCAGCTTCTGATGCTTTCAAAATCTAGTAGGGCGGGCATCCTAGCCGGCCACTGATTGCGCGGAGTCCTCTCGGCGCGACCTTTTTTCACAGCCATGGAAGGCGGCGCAGCGCGCCATCTTAACCGCGGGCAGGGACGCCCGCCCCACCGATTTTTCAGAACTACGGCGCTGCGTTGAACACAGCTTTGCCGGTCGCAGGGTCGAACGGCACGGAATAATGCTCATGCCATACGAGCCACTTGCCGCCCTCCTTCTTATCAATCTGCGTGTAGCGGCTGGTTTGCGAATGCTTACCGTTCTTGTCGGTCCAACTGTTCCGAATGACGTAATGCACGGCGGCCAGGTCGCCGCTTACGACCGAATCGTACGAGTCCATGGTGGCCTGAAAATCGGATGCGGACTTGAAGAAGTCCGTAGTAACCTTGATTAGCGCCGCCTTGTTGAACTGAAGTGGGATAGTGTCCTCGAAGAAGATCGCGTCCGGGTCATTGGAGTAGAAAGCCATGATTGCTGAGGCGTCGTGATGGTTGAAGCCGGCCATGATCTGTTGGTTGAGTGTCTTGACCGCCGCCTTGTCACCGTCGGTCTGGGCATGAGCGATCGGTGTAAATGCAATTCCACCAACGGCAAGTGCTACCAACATTAGGGCACCTGGTTTTGACATGTTCCCCCTCCAGCGTGTGAGCTAATGCCGTCAGTTAGTAAACTGCCCTTTCTACGTCAATTCAGCCTAAGCCCATCGCTCCTAAAGCTCGCTGACGAGGTTGAGGAAGACCGTTAGCGGGTGCGGCCTTGGGTGGCCGTTGATCGAGCGCGGTCGTCTTCGCGCTAGATTTCACAGCCATCGAAGGCGCGCAGCGCGCCATCTTAATGGCGGGCAGGGACGCCCACCCCACTGTATTTTTTTGGAGATGACTCTATCGTCTGATCCTATCGCTGCGATCGAATCCGTCATCCTGAGCGGCTGCCGCGAAGGCTCGGAGTAAGTCGCAGCCAATCACTTCAAATGACTGGCGATACCCTCAACATGGTTTAGGGCAAAAAAGGGGTTTTTGGGGGCCAAATCACCTCGGACCGCTTCGCGCTTCCGCCGCGCTTCCTTGCAGAAAAAACGGTGGCCGCGGCGGGGAGCGTCATCCGCACCCCGCGCGTGGCCACACTCCCCTTTGCCACATCCCCCTTCACCCCAGCCCCGCAGTTTACAGCGCCTTGAAGCTGTCCTGTTCCAGGCGCCAGCGATCGATCGATTCGATATTAAACCGCCAGTCACTGCCGACTTTGAACGCCGGAAGACGACCACGCTTGAGCTGCCGGTAGATCGTCGATGGATGCACTTTCAAATAATCAGACAGTTCTTTGACCGTCAGGACACGACTGCTTTCGTTCTTCACCATTACGCAAACCTCCTCATTCCCACCGTTTGCTCGCCGATTCAAGACTTGTTTGCGTACCTCGCAAGCGGCGTGCCGGAGAATGCGCTCGGAAAAATCACGCATCGTAGCGAAAGATGGCAAAAAAAGGATGGCCTCAGTCGATATGTTTTTGGCGGGGCGACGCAAAATTGACGATCAGGCCACGAAAACGACCTCTTGGCCGATTTCCGCAGCCGTGCGGCATCCTCGTCCTATCGCGGACGCTCTGTCCCAAGTCGGGACGAAAGCAGACTAACTAAACAAGCCGTCAGCGAACCTAGATCTTTCCGATAAGCTCCCGCTCGACCTCGCCAACCTGCTTCAGGATCCCGGCCTCGTCCTGCGCGCGCTGCAGCAGGATCAACCGATGCACGCCGAGATCGGCGAAGCGCTTGGCCGTATCACGATCAATGGGCACGCGCGGCGTCACGCTGATCTCAACGTCGGCGAAATTGCGGCCGGCCTTCGCGCATGCTTCCCTGACGCCATCGATACACTTCTTCGCGCCGTCAACGTCGAGCGCAAACCCATACCATCCCTTGGCGAGGCGCGCCGCGCGGCTGTAGGCGTCGGCGGTATGGCCCCCGAAGACGATCTCAGGATGAGGCTTCGAGGCCGGCCGCGGCATCGCATTGACGCCCTTGAAGTTCACCCACTTGCCGTGAAACTCGGGCTTCTCCATCGTCCACAACGCGATCATCGCGGCGAGGAACTCCTCGGTACGCGGGCCCTTGTGATCGAACGGCGCGCCGATCGCCTCGAACTCCGGCTTGAGATAGCCGATTCCGATACCGAAAATGAGCCGCCCACCGGACAGCGTGTCCGTCGAGGCGAGTTCCTTCGCGAGCACTACAGGATTGCGCTGCGGCAGGATGATAATCCCCGTGCCGAGCTTCACCTTCGTCGTATGCGCCGCGATAAAGGCGAGCGATACCGCAGGGTCGAGCATCGGATAATCGGGAGCGACGGGAGACGGCGCCACCTGCGGGTCGGGCAGGATCACGTGCTCACCCGTCCACAAGCTTTCGAAGCCTGCCGCTTCAGCCGCGCGCGCCACGGCCGCGGCAGTCTTGGGAAATGCGCAAGCGCCGTTATTGATTCCGAATAATCCGAATTTCATGCGACGGGATTTAGCACAAAGTCAGGCAGGCAGAGAACCACAAAGGCACGAAGGCAGAAAGTCAGTAAGGTAATAAACGAAGCGGCGCTGCGCCGCTTCGCTTAGTGTCTTCGTGCCTTGGTGGTAACTGCTTCTGCTTTTTTACTGAGCGCGATTGCGGCCGACGTACACTGCGGCTGAGGCGCCGAGGATCGACACGCGGAAGACTTTGTCGGCTTTGAAGATGCCGCGCTCTTCGAGCTCGCGCATCAGGCGCCATTCGGAGGTGAGCGCGACGACTCGGCCGTCCTTCCTGAGCACGCGGCTGAACTCAGCGAACCACTTTGGATAGAGGCGGCGATTCTCGCCGTGCGTGCCGTAGGTCTTGCCCCACGGCAGGTTGGTCACGATTTTCGACACGCTCGCGGGTTCGATTGGAAGGGCAGCCGCGTCCCATCGCTCGAGCTGGATCGGTTTGTAGCGCGGACCGACGTTGGCGCGCGCCGCTTCGAGCGCCGCGGGATCGCGATCGCTGCCGTAGAGCATCGCATAGCGTCCCAGATGCGCCCGCTCGATGAGAATCGTACCCGTGCCGCAGAACGGATCCAGCACTACGTCGGATTCCTCGGGCTCCGAGAGCCATGCGAGCGCGCCTGCGACCGACGGCCTGAGCGCCGCGATTCGATGCGCCGCCTTGTACTCGCGATGGCGCATGCGCTCGTCGGTGAGCCGCACTTCCAGCACTAATTCGCCCGCGTTCATTGTGGCCCAGAACTCGACGTCGGCTTCCTCGTCAAGGCGCCAGGTATGGTCCTCGCGCTCGGCGATTCCACGTTCGACGGCGTGCTGGAGATCGACGCGGCGAAACTGGTGATCGCCGACCAGGCGCGCCACGACGCGATAGCGCAATCGGCGGCCCGCGCGCGAGCCGGGCGTCATCGTAGCGCGATCGTGCAGGGCGGCTTCGACAAAGGGCGCATCGCGCGATACGCCTCGCACCTTGTCGAGCGTCGGCGGCTCGATACCAAGGCCCGCGCGATAGCCGGCAACCGTGAAGATGTCTTCGGTAGTTCGCAGCCGTGCGAGCGCATCGGCCGCGTTCCTTGCGGAGAAGATCGTGACCCCGGCGCGATCCGGAATCGAACGCCGAGCGACTTCGCGCGCGCCTGCGATCCGGGCGGCAATTTCGTTCGCCGCGATCACCTCGAATCCAGGCTGCGTATATGCCGAGTAGAGCCCCGGCACGAGCCGCAGCGGCGCGGGCGACTCGCGCTCAGGACGCGGCGCGCGCCGTGGACCTCGCGGCCGGCTGGTGTCCGTGGGCGCATTAGCGCGGCCGCGCGCGGGCGCACGCTTGCCGCCAGGCGTCTGCACCTACTTGTTCCGCGAGAGATATTCGCCGGTTTCGGTGTTGAGCGTGATGGTATCGCCTTCGTTGACGAAGTGCGGCACCTGCACGACCATCCCGGTTTCGACCGTGGCATTCTTGAGCGTGTTGGTGACAGCGGCGGTCTTGAGACCCGGGTCGGCCGCGATCACCTTGAGCGTGATCGTTTTGGGCGGAGTGACGTTGAGCGGCGTGGTCTCGTAGAACTCGACTTCGACTTCGAGGTTGGGCGTGAGGTAGCCGACGACGTCTTCGATCAGATCCTTGGGAATCGTGATCTGCTCGTAGTTCTCGGTGTTCATGAAGTGATAGTCGTCGCCATCCTGGTAGAGGAACTGCATCGTATGCTGGTTCAGGATGACGCGCTCGACGCGGTCTTCAGAGCGGAAGCGATTTTCTGTCTGCGAGCCGCTCTTGATGTTGCGCAGTTTGGTCTGCACCATCCCGCGCCAGTTGCCGGGTGTGATGTGAGTGACGCTCATCACGCGCCATAGATCCTTGTTGTACTCGAGCACCATACCGGCGCGGAGTTGCGTCGCTTGAATCTGCATTGTCGAAATACTCTCGTGAAGGTTAAGTAGCCAATTTTACCACAGCCGATGGACGCAGCAAGGCTGCTCCGCGAATGATCAGGGTAGTCGCAGGACTGCGCCTGCCCCCCCGTCCTGATGCGGGAAGGGGCTGGGGGTTAGGTCGTTTGTCTGAGATCTTTTCAGAAAAAGAGACGACCTAACCCTCTTTCCCTTCCTGCACTGGAAGGGAAGTTCGATCGCCCGCGTTCTCTGCCCCGGGCGATTGTTGTGTAAATCCACGCCGCCGCTGATTTGTCGTCGCGCGCAGTTTAGGGGGCGGCACCGTAAGGATATGGACTCGACGGGCGGGCGTTGCTGAAGGTCGAGATACCGGCGCCCGGGGCGAGAGGCTGCTCGACGAAGTCGCTGCCGGGTCCGTAGGCGCGAATCGCGATATTCTTGCGGCCGAGTCGTGAGAAGGTCACGTCGAAGTTGCTGAAGCCGCCGGGGATCAGCGGGATTTGCTTGATCATGCGGCCGCCGGCGTAGATTCCGGCGCGCGTCACGTTGCCAACGATCTGGCCGCTCACTTCGTACTCATTGGTCGCGGTCGGCGAGCGCCGGATCATCGCGATATTGATTTGCACGTTGCCAAGCTCAGTCAGGCGGCGGGTGGGCTCGGGTGAAAGCTCGGGACCGCCCGACGGTGAAATCTCGGCCGTGCTGCTGTCCGAGCCTCCGATCGTCGGCGCCTCTCCCGCTTCGGGTGCGACTCCCGCTTCGGACGCACCGCCCGCTTCGCTCGCTGGCGGTGCTAATGACGGGGCGCTCGAATCGCCCGTGATACTGGCGCTCGCCTGGCGGCCCTCGATATCCGTCGCACTGATGTACTGGTCGGGCTCGGGATCATTGATCTTGAAGGTAAAGTTGAGGCGCTGCTCACCGTGCACGCTCGCGACCTCGATATCCTTGAGCTTGCGGCCACCCTGATAGATCCCGGCGTCCTTGAGATCGGTGCCCTGGATAAAGCCATGCACGGTCAGCGAATCGTCTTCGGGATTTGAAGTGCGCTTGTCGATCACGATTTGCGGTGCGCTGGCGTGACTCGATACCGGCGCCGAGCCGACCGGCGGCGGTGATTCGGCAGGAGGTTCAGATGCAGCCGGAATCGAAGGCGGCGCACCCTGCTCGGGCGGCACCTCTTTCTGTACCAACGCGATCTGGGTCTTCAGCGAACCCCATTCGGCGAGAATTGTGGGCGATATGCCATTGGTGAGCGGCTCAATCGTGCCCTGGTCGCGAACGATCGCGGCCATCGCATGCCGCGCTCCCGAGGTATCGCCGGATTTCACTGCCGAAGCGAGCGCCTGCGCATTGCTCGCGAGTTCAGCGGTAGGCGCAAGCAGCGGCCCGCCGCTGTACTTGCCGGCCTCCGCATTGTTGAGCGAATTGAGCATCACAAACGCAGCATCGGCAAGCTGCCCCGCGCGATCCGCGAGGGTGTCGGCGTGCGCTGGTGCGGGCGCGATTGAGAACGCCACCACGATCGCGAGTGCAAGAAAGATTCGTGCGTGCACGAAGTGAAACCGCATCGTCCAGTATTCTATGCCAATGCGGGACTGAGATCGGCCATCGCCGGGTTGGTTGTTTGGATCAGTTCGAGCTTTCTTGTTCGCGTCCAACCCTTAAGCGTTTTCTCGCGATAGATCGCGCTTAAGGAAAGCGCTTCGCGCGCTTACCGGTGCCGGCCCCTTCGGGGCCTCCGAGATCCTTCGCGGTCACCGCTCTGGATGACGGACTCGATCGCGGCCAACGATTTAAATGGGCGACGGAAAGGCTCGGAGCCTCCGCATCGCTAGCGATGGAACAGATGCGTGATCGCTACCAGAACCACGGCGCCTACCGTGGACATCGCGAGGTAGCCGAGGCCGCCTACTGCGGCGATTCCGAGCGTTGCGAAGATCCAGCGGCCGATCACTGCGCCGATCAGGCCAAGCAGGATGTCGACGAACATTCCGTAGCCGCTGCCGCGCATCAGGATGCCGGCGAGCCATCCTGCGACGAGACCGATCACTATTGTTGCGATCATCGATTCTCCGGCTGCTGTCTCAGGCGGGTTGTTTGGCGCGATTGGTTTCGCATGCGGCGACCGCATCGCGCCACGTTTTCAGGGAGGGCTCCTCGGCGAGCGGCGGGTTCTTGTCGAAGTAATCGACGAATGCCGCCATCAGCCCGTCCCATTCGGCGAGGTTTCCGGGCGGCTGCTCTTTCCATCCGAGTTCCTCGAGTGTCCACGCGCCCTTGGCGCTGTTGCGAATCTGCGAGGTCGTGATCCAGTTCGATTCCGCATCGACGCCCCCGCGCGCGACCGGCACGCGATGGTCAATCGTCGGCATCAGCTCCCAGTAGGCGATATGGCATTCGGAGAGTTTCCAATGCGGATCGAAGGGGAACAAATCGGGCATGAAATGTGACAGCAGCCGCAGGACTCCCGGGAACATCAGGCGCTGGCGATTGGGCGAGTAGCGATCGATAAAGCCGTCGCGCATGAAGACCGAGAGCAGCTCGACCTCGCTGTATACACGCGTCGCGGGCGTCACGAGCTGGAACTCGTACTTGTCCTTGATCGTGAAGCGCGCCTTTCTGAGATCGCTCGCGCATAGCGCAGTGAATACTTCGCTGATTATGGTGCTGTTGTCGTGGACGTTTTCCATCGCGGTTAACTCGCGCCGGTCGGCCCGCGATCAACAGCCGGGAGCGTGATGAATCCCGCTGCGCTTGAAGGCGAGCGTCTGCAGTTCCTCGGCCAGTTCGATCGTGCGCGCCCGCGCGCCTTGCGCGAGCGCCTGCGCCTCGTCGCCGGTCGCCAGCCGCTCCAGGAAGCGCACACCGAGCTCATGATGGAAGCGCTCGTCGGGCTGGATCACGTCGCGGTAGAGGCGCGCCGTCTGGTGGTCTCCGGTCATATCGCATAGTTCGATGAACTGCGCGTTACGCGCGAGTGCGATCGCCTCGCGCGTGAACTGACCCGCCGCGACGCGCTCAACGTCGGACTTGAGCCCCGCGAGAAACTGGAACATCGGGCTGTAGCCCGGCGCGAGCGGATCGTAGCCCGCCAGATCGTCGCCGAGCGCATGGAGGCGCTCTTCGATAAGCCGATAGTGCCGCGCCTCGTCACCCGCCTGCCGCGCGAGCGCGAGCTTCAGCTCGGCGCCAGCAGCGTGCGGCATCCAGAGCGCGGCGATCTCGCTCGCTTCGATCTCGTTCTTGAGCGCGATACGCAGCAGCCGCTGCGGATTCAGGTCGCCGCCGCTTTCGGCCTTGAGGGCCTGGGCAGGCGCGAGTCGGCGCAGGATTTCGTCATTTTCGGAGACCAATTGCCGGACGAAAGCTTCAGCGTCCATGCAGCGCCTCCTGCTCGCCTATTTCTTCTGTTCCATCGGGGCGCCGCAGCACTTGAGTGCGCCGGTGCCGCCCTTGGTGACAATTACCTGCGAGCCGCATTTGCCGCAGATATAAACTTTTCCAAGCTGATTAGGCATCGTGAACCGGAACTCCTTCAGGAATGTAGTAATCATCGATCACGCGCCGCGAAAGAGCGGCTTGCGTTTTTCCAGGAACGCCCGCACGCCCTCGGCGCGGTCGGCTGTCGTTTGTAGCAGGGCATAGAGATCTTCCTCAAGCCTGATGCCCTGGTCGAGCGTCATGTCGTAGCCCTTGAGGACGGCATCCTTGACCAGCCGCGCCGCGACGGGCGCACGACTTATTATAGCCTGAGCGACCTGCGCTGAGATCTGAGCGAGCTGCACATGGCCGTTGGCGAGGTAACTGACGAGGCCGATTCGCGCCGCCTCGTTTCCGTCGATCGAGGCCGACGTGAGCATCATGCGGAGCGCATTCGCAGCACCCGCGAGCCTTGGCAGTCGCTGCGTGCCACCGAAGCGCGGCAGCTCGCCTCGATTCAGCTGCGTCATCGCCAGGCGCGCAGCGCCAAGCGCGATGCGGATATCAGCCGCCATCGCGAGCTCGAGGCCCTCGTCAATCGCAAAGCCGTTGATAATCGCGACGGTAGGTTTCGAGATAACCGCGAGCGATTCGACCAGGCGCGCATCGCAATTGCGCTCGAAGCCGCGGCAGAAATTCGCGCCGCTGCCCGTGATCGCGAGCATCCGGATGTCGTCATCGTCCTCGACCTGCTCGAAGACCTCGAGCAGCGAAGCAGCCATCGTCTCGTCGAGGATTGCGCGCGCGTCGCCGAAGTTGAGCGTCGCCGTTACGCATCCGTTGGCGAGTGCGACCTCGACCGCACCGGCCACGGTGGTTGGGCGAGTTTTCCGCTTTGCGGCGGCTTTAGCTCGGCGCGGCGTCAGATCTCTCCGGAAGCGGCGCGCAGATCTTTGCGCAGGATCTTGCCGAGCGGATTCTTCGGCAGCTCGTCGATAAACTCGATCGTTTCGGGCCGCTTGAAGCTCGAAAGACGGCTGCGGCAATACTCGCTGAGATCTTCCTCGGTAACTTTCGCGCCTTTGCGAGGAACGACGAAGGCCTTGACCGTCTGACCCCATTCCACCGACGGGATACCGATGACCGCGCACTCATCGACACCCGGATGGCTCATCAGCACCGACTCGATTTCGGCGGGCGCGATATTCTCGCCGCCACGGATGATCATGTCGTCCTTGCGGCCGGCGAAGAACACGTAGCCGTCGTCGTCGATCCAGCCGCGATCGCCGGTCGCGCGCCATCCGTCGGCGAGCTTGGCGTCATCCTCGCGCCCAGCGTAGCCCTTCATGATGCGCGGCGTACGAATCACGATTTCGCCGATCTTGCCGATATCGAGGAACGCGCCGTCATCGTCGCGCACGCGAATCTCGACGTCGGGGAGCGGCTTGCCGATCGAATTGAGGCGCTTCAGCTTCAGCTCGACTTCCTCGGGCGTGCCCTGAATCCGATGGTCGTCGGGGCCGAGCACCGTCAGCGAGGAGGTCGTCTCAGTCTGGCCATATGCGTTCACGAACCCGACAGTCTTGGGAAAGACCTCGATCGCGCGACGGATTACCTGCACCGGCATCGGCGCGCCGCCGTAGGCGACGTTGGTCAGGCTCGTGAGATCGGTCTTGGCGAAGGCGGGATCGTCGATAAGCTGTTTCATCATCGTCGGGACGACGAAGGCATGCGTGACGTGCTCCTTCTGAACGAGATCGAGCCACGTCTTCGCATCGAACTGCGGCATAATAACGAGGCGCCTGCCGGTCCAGACATTCGACATGTACGCCGTGGTCCCGGCGATATGGTAAAAAGGCACGCACACGAGCGCCGTGCCGCGATCGGTGCCGTCGGCCATATCGACATTCGCCGTCACGTAGGCGGTGAAGTCGTGGAACGAGAGCATCACGCCCTTGGGCAGCGACGTGGTACCGCTCGTGTACATCAGGATCGAGGTGTCCTCGTCATCGACTTCTGCTTCGCCCTCGTCGGGATCCGACTTCGCAATGATCTCGCCGATTCGCGGCATGCCGTTCCGGCCGTCGCCCATCGCCACGATCTGCTCGACCTTGAGCTTGGGCTGGAGCTTCGCAACGAGATCGAGATAGCGATCGCCGACCAGCAGGACCTTGGCGGCCGCGGTATTGATCATGTACTCGAGCTCGGCTTCCTTGGCCCGGTAGTTTAGCGGCAGGAACGTTAGTCCCGCCTTGGCCGCGCCGTAGTAGCACGAGATATAGAGGTCCGAGTTGGTGTCCAGCACGGCAACCACGTCGCGCTGGCCGAGTCCGAACTGCTTGAAAGCGGTGGAAAGACGCCCCACTCGCTCGGCAAGCTCTGCAAAGTTAAGCCGCTTTTCGCCGAAAACCAGGATTTCCTGGTCGGGTACGATAGCGGACGGAATCGTTACGAAGTTAACCGTGTTCACTAACCGCGAAGCCTCCTGAGCGCTTCAATTCAATCCAATGGCGAGGCGAACGGATTTCAGCCGCGGGCAACCCGCGCCGTAATCTGTTCAAGGCGTTTCGCCAGATGCCGTTCGAGTTCGAGGCCGTCCCGCATCGGCAACTCCAGCCCACCCCACACCGCAAGCTTCAACATTGCGGAGGTTTCGCGGGGCAGGCGACCCACCGCGTGCGCCATTTCGAGGGCGCGGCGCTCGAGGTCCGGGAGCGGCACCACGTCGGCGACCAAACCTACAAGTAACGCGTCTTGCGCGTCAATCCAACGGCCGGTGATGCAGAGATCGAGAGCGCGGCTGAGCCCGAGCCGGCGCGAGGCGGTCTGCGTTCCCGCGACGCCGGGGATCATTCCCGAGCCGGTTTCGGGCAGACAAATCCGCGTATCGTCGGCAGCTATGGCAAAGTCGCAAATGAGCGCCATCTCGAGCCCGCCGCCTACCGTAAAGCCGTGAATCGCGGCGATCGTCGGGATCGGCAACGAGCGCATCGTGCCCCACACGTCGCGGCGAAAGCGGACCCATCGCGCGACGGTCGGCGACGGCGCGGATCCGAACTCGGCGAGGTCGCCGCCGGTCGAGAACGCCGAGCCCGCGCCGCAGAGCACCATCGCGCGGACTTCATGGTCGTCGTGAACGGCGTTGAGCGCGCCGAACAGCGCGTCGCGCATCGCTACGTTGTAAGCGTTGTACTGCTTGGGGCGGTTGAGCGTGACCCATGCGATGGGGCCGCGCTTCTCATAGAGAACCGCGTCGGCGGATGATTCCGGCATCAGGCTGAATGGAGATCGGCGCTGTCGCTATTGGCGACCGCAGGACGGCCGCGCTCATAGACAACGCGTCCACCGACGATCGTCAGATCGACCTGCATGTTCATCAGGTCGGCGGGCTTGAGCGTCGTCGGGTCGCGCGGCAGGACGATCAAGTCCGCAAGATTGTCCGGCTCGATCACACCTGCGCGAAGCCGCGCCAAGCGAGCGCCCGCGCGGGTGAACATCGCGAAAGCCTCGTCGGGCGCAATCTTTTCGTTAGGCCCGAACTCCTTGCCCTGCACCGTCGTGCGCGAGATCGCGGCGGCGATCGCGGCCAGCGGGCGCGCCGGAGTGACAGGCGCATCTGTCGCGCCCGCGAGATGAATCGCAGCCTTGCGCAGGCTCTCGGCGCGATAGAGATGAGGCACCATGCCGGGATCGGCGAGATACTTGGCGCCGCGAAAATAAACGAAGCCGGGATTTGTCACCACCCACGCGCCGCTGGCGGTGATTCGATCGATATAGTTCGGCGGAATCGTGCCGCCGTGCTCGATTCTAAAAACCGGCATCTGCGCTTCGGTGAGCGTCGGCCGGGTCGCTTCAATCGCCAGGAGCGCCTGCTCGAGTTCTTCGACTTCGGTGACGTGATACGCGCAGTCGAGGCCCATCGTCGCTGCCTGCGCTGTCAAAGAGACAGTGGCCTCACCATCGTAGCCCGCGCCCGGCATGAACTTGGCGCCCGCCAGCCGCATGCCGGCGGCGTTTGCGAGTGCGGACGCTTGCTCAGCCGAATCGAGATGCGGCGCGCCGATCATCACGCCAACGCGCTGGCAGATCGAGCCCGATTGCACGTACTTCGCAAACGCTTCCACCTCGACGGCACTGTTGCGCGAGGTCGCATCGGTGAACGCGGTCACGCCGGCGGCGGATAGCTCGCGGCTCATCGTGCGCGCGCGTGCCTCAGCCTCGGCTTTGGTCACCAGCGGCAGATGCCGCGTGATCCATTCTTCCATCCCGAGCACGAGGCCGCTCGGCTTCCCCGCAGCATCGGTGTAGATCGTCGCACCCTCGGGCGGCGCGAAGCCCGGAGCTTCGAGGCCGAGCAGATTGATCGCGCGGGAATTGAGCCACGAGGCGTGGAGCGTCTGATGGCGCAGGCGAATGGGATTTTTCGGAATCGCGAGGTCGAGCTCGGCGCGCGTCGGTCCGCGTTTCTCGGCGAGCAGCGCCTCATCGCATCCGAAGGCGCGCAGCCAATTGCCGGGCGGAGTGCGGCCCGCAGCCACGCGCAGGTCCGCGAGGAGGTCCTTGATCGTCTGGCAGCGCTGAATCGAGACTCCGGTCGTGACCGCTGCGGCCTCGAAGAAATGCAGATGCGAATCGACGAGACCTGGCGCCACGACGCGGCCAGCGAGCTTGATGAGGTGGGTGCGAGGACCCACCACCGACTTTAGATCCGAGTACGAGCCGTGAGCCGTGATAAATCCGCCGCCGAGTGCTACCGAGTCGCTGCCTGGATGTCCCAGGACCACGCCCTCATGCAGCACCAGGTCGGCCTTCCCAGGCGTCGATGTCACTTGCGGCAATCACCACGCCGTCCGCATTACGCGGGCGGTTCCACTACGTCAGTCGGAAGATGGAAGCGGCTTGGCCTCCTTGATCTTCATCTGCACTTCACAACACTCGAACTCGCCGGTGCCGGCCTTGTTGCAGAGTACCTCGGTACCGCACTTCTCGCACATGTATCGCTTTCCAAGAGTGTTAGCCATCTTTTCAACTCCCTGTTTTCACGCTGGCGGCGTGAAAGCATGATTCAATCTAACATTCGTCCGCTCGATTGCGAGGGGATGTCACCAACGATCGCGGCGTCGCCGTCGCCGTCGAGGCTGAGTTTCGTACCCGCGGCCCATGCGCTGTGATGGAGTATCGCGAGGCCAATTGTGCCTGCGCGCGGCGAAATCGCCGTACTCGTCACACGCCCAACTTCCTTGCCGTCGAGCATCAGCGCCGCGCCCGCGGGCGGAATCTTTCCGGCGGGAAACTTAAGCACAAAGAGCTGCTTTTTCAATGCTCCACGCGCGGTCGCACGTTCGATCGTTTCCTGGCCCAGGTAGCATCCCTTGTTGAATGAGATCGCGCGATTGAGGCGAGCCTCGAGCGCGAGCGTCTTCTCGCCAGTATCGACGCCGGCACGCGCGAGACCGTTTTCGATGCGTAGCGTTTCGACGACGGCATCATCGATCGCGGCCGCGCCCGGAATCGCCGCAATGATTTTCGCGGCGATCGAATCCGCACGCTCCACAGGCGCGAGAATCGTGAACGCAGGAGATCCAACCCGCGGCAGGTTGCCGATCAGCAATTCGTTAACTGGCAGATAGCGCCATGATTGCGGCGACGATGCATCGCGAGCGCCGAGGAGCGCGGCAGTATCGGATGATCGCGGACCCTCGACGTCGATGACGGCAAGGTCTGTATCCTCGAACTCAACATCGTCTGCGACGAGCAGTCGTTCGAGATGCTCTCGCGTACGTTGCCATGCACCAGAGTCGATTTCGAGCAGGAGCGAATCATCCGTCACCCAGATAAAGAGATCAGCGATCACATGAGCATGCTCGGTGAGAAAGAGCGCGGGCAGTATCGATCCCGCCGATGCGCCTTTCACATCGGCGCTGCACATCCCGTGAAAGAACGAGACGCGATCGTCGCCGACCACGCGCACGACCATCCGCTCGCGCATCACGCGCACGCCTGCGGCCTTCGTCGCGGCATCATAGCCGGTGGCGAAGGCGGCAGAAGGCGCGGTCACGTCGCCCGCGCTGGCGCCCATTTCATGATGATCCACGATTTTCGCCCAGACCCGTTCGATACAACGCTAAGGATTCATCTAACAGACCCGCGCATCGCGGAACAACCGGCCCACTTTCGCCAGGTCCGAAAATCCCGCTCCCTGACCAGGGAGAGGGGTTGAAGGATCGGGGACAGGAATCAGCCGCTGGCGTGTAGACGCAGTTCCTTCGCTTGCCGGCTGAGAGGCTCCGGGAGCGGGACTGCGTTTGCGTCGAGCCAGTTGGTCTCCAGTCTGTAGAATTCTCTTGCCGGTTCGTAGAAGACGTGGACCACGACGTCGTCGTAGTCGAGCAGGATCCAGTGCGCATGCTGAAAGCCTTCGATCGCAAGCGGGCGAGCGCCTGCGGTGGCGAGGCGTTCCTCGATTCCGCGCGCAATCGCCTGGCATTGAACGTCCGAGCGTCCCGTCACGACCATGAAATAGTCGGCGACCGATTTCAGATGCTCGGCTTCGAACACGCCCAGGTCATAGCCTTTCTTGTCCAGTGCCGCCTCGACGGCAGCATAGGCTTTTTCGATTGCTGTCACTGCTTCCTCTCGCTGCGGCTGCGTGCCGCGGCGGTATGTAGGGCTGATACGGATTGGCGGGGAATACCCAGTTCCTAAACCTCAGTAGAGCGCGTGGCGCTTGATATAATCGACGACATCGCCGGGCACGAGATAGTTGATCGACTCGCCTTGCTGGAGCTTGTGGCGGATCGCGGTGGCAGAAATAGGAAGGAAAGTGGTTTGAACGAAAGAAAGCGTGTTTCCGCTCGGATGCACGTAGTGATCGTCACTGCGACTGTAGCCAAAGCGATCGAGCGTGGCAACCGAAATTCGCGACGGCCCGTCCTGCTCCTCGTTTAATCTTGTGTGAACGGCGAGATTGCACAGCCGCACGAGCTCGTCGGCCTCGCGCCAGGTGTCGAATTCGTTGAACTGATCCATCCCCATCATAAGGTAGAGCGGCGCGGGCTGACGGAGCGTCGAGTTGAAGTAGCGGACGGTCTCGATCGTGAACGAGCGCCCCATGCGCCGCACCTCGATATCCGAGACCATGAAATGGCGATTGCCCTTGGTCGCGAGGCGCACCATCGCCAGGCGATGCTCGGCGGGGGCGAGATCGCCCTCCGCCTTATGCGGCGGCGAGGCGGCCGGGATGAAATAAATCAGGTCGAGCTTCAGCGCCTCGCGCACTTCCTCAGCCGAGCGCAAGTGTCCGAGATGAATGGGATTGAAACTTCCGCCGAACAGTCCTACCCGCACCTGCAAACCCCAAAGACTGCGGCCTAAACGATCCTTACCTGCCCGGTGCCCTCAATCACGTACTTGTAAGTGGTCAGCTCGTTGAGTCCCATCGGACCGCGCGCGTGCAGGCGGTTCGTTGAAATGCCGGTTTCGGCGCCAAACCCGAACTCGAAGCCGTCAGTGAAGCGGGTTGACGCGTTGACGTAAACGGTAGCCGAATCGACCTCGCGTTCAAAGCGCGCGGCCGCGGCCGGATCCCCGGTCACGATCGCATCGGCCAGATGCGAGCTGTGACGCTCGACGAAGGCGATCGCCTGGTCGAGCGAGTCGACGATCGCAATCGAAAGAATCATGTCGAGATATTCGGTATCGAACTCGCTCAGTGCAGCGGGCTTCGCTTGCGGAACGATTCTGCAAACGCGCTCGTCGCCGCGCAACTCGACGCCGGCCGCGATCAATCGCGACGCGATCGCGGGCAAGAATTGCTCCGCAACGGCCGAGTGAACGACCATGTTCTCCATCGCGTTGCAGACCGAGGGCCGCGAGCACTTCGCGTTGAAGCAGATCTCCTCGGCCATCTTCAGATCGGCGGCGCGATCGACGTAGGTGTTGCAGAGGCCGTCGAAATGCGGCAGCAGCGGCACCGCGGATCCCGCGAGCGCGTCTTTCAGCGCGTTGCCGCCGCGCGGGATTATCAAATCGATCAGCGTGGTCTGCCGCTTCATGATCTGAATCGCTTCGCGGTCGGGATTTCGAATCAGCGTGACCGCGTCGGCATTGAGACCCACGCCTTGGATCGCCGCGATGATGAGATCGGCGAGACAGCAGTTGGCCTCGAGCGCTTCCTTGCCGCCGCGCAGTACGATCGCATTGCCGGACTTGAATCCGAGGGCGCCCGCATCGATCGTCACGTTGGGCCGCGACTCGTAAATGATCGCGATCACGCCGAGCGGCACGCGCACCTTTCTGATCGTGAGACCGTTGGGACGCGTGAATTCCTCGAGTACGCCGCCGACCGGATCGGGCAAGGCGGCGACCTCCTCGACCGACTTCGCCATCGTCTCGATTCGTGACGCATTCAGCGTGAGTCGCTCGATAAACGCTCCCGTGCGGCCATCGTCGCGCGCGCGCTTCAAGTCTTTTGAGTTGGCGGCGACGATCGCCTCGCAGTTTGCGCGAATCGAGGTGGCGAGCGCGCGCAGCGCCGCGTTCTTCTGCTCCGTGGTCGCGAGCGACATCGGATGCGCGGCGGCGCGGGCACGCTCGAGCGCGCCAATTACTTCAGCTTCGAGACTCATTCAAGTTCCTTGAGCAAGACAAAATTATCCCGATGTATGATCTCGTCGGCAACCTTGTAGCCAAGCAAAGATGCGATCTCGGCGGAGCGGCGCCCCGCCACTTTCATTACGTCGGCGGCCGGATAGTTGACGAGGCCGCGCCCGAACTCGACGCCGTCGGGATCGCGCAGGCTCACGCAGTCGCCGCCGCCGAACTCTCCTCGCACTTCGCGGATTCCGGAGGCGAGCAGGCTGCGGCCCTTGGTCTTGAGCGCCTCGGCCGCGCCGCGATCGACTGCTAGCTCGCCCGTGGGCCTGAGCGCGAAGGCGATCCAATGCTTGCGGCTTTTCATCCGGATACTGGCGGGAACGATGAGCGTGCCGACTTCGCGCGCCGGATCGAGCGCGGCCGTGATCGTGCCGGGCTCACGGCCCGGGGCGATAATCGTCGCGATACCCGCGCGCGCGGCCTGCCGCGCCGACTTGAGCTTGGTCGCCATCCCGCCGCTGCCAAGCGGACCCGCGCTTTCGGCGACCAGCCCGCGCATCCCGGCTTCAGGATCGGTGATGACGGGGACGAGACTCGCGTCGGGACGCTTGCGCGGATCGCCGGTGAGCACGCCCGGCACGTCGCTCAGGATTATCAGCAACTCGGCCTGCACGAGGCTTGCGACCAGCGACGACAGCTCGTCGTTGTCGCCGAGGCGGATTTCCTCGACCGCGACCGTGTCGTTTTCGTTGACGATCGGAATCACGCCCGCTCCGAGCAATTCCGAGATCGTCTGATTCGCGTTGGCCCTGCGCTTACGCTCGGCAACATCCTGATGCGTCAGCAGAATCTGCCCGACGGTTCTGCCATGAGCCGCAAAGGAGCGCGCCCATGCGGACATCAGCTCGATCTGCCCCGCGGCTGCGGCGGCCTGGCGCGCCGCGATCGTCGCGCCGCCGAGTTTGCCGAGTTTCGCGCGGCCGGCGGCGACGGCGCCCGAGCTTACGATCACGATTTCGAGTTCCGCGCGAACGGCATCCTCGACTTGCGATGCTAACTGATCGATTACGTCGGCACGCAGTCCGTCAGCATCGGAAAGCACGGCGCTGCCGACTTTGATCACGACGCGGCGCGCGCGGGCGACGATTTCCGCCTTGTAGCTCAGGTGGGACATGTGGCGGGCTGATCGAACTCATGCAGCATCGTGGCGAGCCGCGCAACGAGCGGTTCGAGTCCCAGTTTTTTGTCGGCGGAGATCGTCACCACTTCGAGTTTCGTTGCGGATACAACCTCGCGCGTCGCACGCGCAATGTCTTCTTCGCCCAGGAGATCGATCTTGTTGAGTGCGACGAGCGCGGGACGCCCGAGCAGGGACGCGTCGAAGGCTTCGAGCTCGCCGCGCACGGTCTTGAACGCCTCGTCAGGCTTGTCTGCAATATCGAGAACGTAAAGCAGGACGCGGGTACGCGACAGATGCTTCAGGAATCGGATTCCGAGGCCGTGCCCGAGATGCGCACCTTCGATAAGTCCCGGGATATCGGCGATCGAGAAGCTCTCCTCATCAGTGATATGCACGCGGCCGAGATTCGGCGTCAGCGTCGTGAACGGATACGACGCGACCTTGGGCCGCGCGGCGGTGAGCGCGCGCAGCAGAGTCGATTTGCCAGCGTTGGGCAGGCCGACGAGGCCGACTTCCGCGACCAGGCGCAGCTCGAGCCGCACCCATCGCTGGACACCCGCCGTGCCGGGAGTCGCGATACGCGGCGCGCGGCGAGTGGAGGTCGCGAAATGCATATTGCCAGCGCCGCCTTTGCCGCCCTCGGCGATCACGGCGCGCGAGCCGGGCATCACAACATCGGCGAGCACTTCGCCGGTTTCATCGTCGAAGGCGATCGTGCCAGGCGGCACGCGCACGACGAGATCGTCGGCGGAGTGGCCGTATTGCTGCTTGCCGCGGCCGGACTCGCCGTCGCGCGCGATAAGGCGCGGCTGGTACTTGAAATCGAGCAGCGTCGAGAGGCCCTCATCGACTTCGATAATGACGCTGCCGCCATTGCCGCCATCGCCGCCCGAGGGCCCGCCGAAGGGGCGATATTTCTCGCGCAGGAACGCAATCGCCCCATTGCCACCGTTGCCGGCCTTAACAAAAACCCGAGTTTCATCAATAAATCGCATGGCGGTTCGAACAATATAGTTGCTGCGAGTGTATGGGGCCTCTCCGATTTCCCAAATAACCTCGCCCGCATCGCGGGAGAGGTCGCGCGGCGCAGCGGTTGCGTTTTTTTCGCATGCGCCGTGACGTGCGGGTGAGGGTGCGGCGTTCGAAGCTGGCAGAATGTTAGCAGCGAGAAGTTCCTGCACGCTCCCGCCGCTGCACCCTCGCCCGGATGGCAAGCAGCTTGAACTCAGACATCTCAAGCTCCTCGCCATCCGACCTCTCCCGCTTTGCGGGCGAGGTTATTCAGATCGAGCGCTCGCGACTTGGGTCGCTATACCATCTCCGCGAGCGCTCGCACCGTGTCGATCGAGCCGCTCCCGATCAGGATGCTTTTTACTGGGGAGGCTTTCCACGCGGCGAGGCGCTCTTTGATTCTTTCTTTGGGACCGACCAAGGCGACTTCGTCGACAAGCTTGTCCGGCACTAGCGCGATTGCTTCGTTTCTTTTGCCGGTCAGGTACAGGTCCTGGATCTCCACTGCCTCGCCTTCGTAGTTGAGGCGCTTGGCGTAGTCGTTGTAGAAATTCTTTTTGCGCGCGCCCATCCCGCCGATGTACAGCGCGAGCATCGACTTCACCGGCATCCGGCATTTCTCGACGTCGTTGCCCATCACGCAGGTCACGAACGGCGCGACCTCGAAGTTGGCCATCGACTTCTTACCGCCCGACTTCGCGAAGCCTTCCTTGAGCGGCCCGTCGTAAAGATCGAAGCGCTCGGGATTCATCCAGACCGGGATCACACCGTCGGCGATCTCAGCCGCCAGCGCGATTCCCTTGGGGCTGATCGATGCGGTGTAGATCGGCATGTCCTTGCGGCCGTGCAGGATGCTTTTGAGCGGCTTGCCGAGGCCGCTCGCGCCGGGGCCGTCATAGGGGATGCGGAACTCGCTGCCGTGATGCTCGACGGGCACTTGACGCGCCAGCACCATACGCACGATATCGATGTATTCGCGGGTGCGCTGGAGCGGCTTGCCGTAGGGCACGCCGTGCCATCCTTCGACCACCTGCGGTCCCGATGGGCCGATACCGAGGATAAAGCGGCCGCCCGAGAGCGCGTCGAGGGTCATCGCGGTCATGGCTGTCATTGCGGGCGTGCGCGCCGGCATCTGCATGATCGCGGTGCCGAGCTTGATCTTCTTGGTGAGCGCGGCGATCCACGAGAGCGGCACGATCGCGTCGGAGCCGTAGGCCTCCGCGGTCCACACCGAATCGAAGCCGCATTTTTCCGCCTCGAGAATGACGTCCATCGGCATGCCCATCTGGGCACCTGAATATCCGGTAACGAGACCGAGTCGCATGATGAAATCCTCCGGCGTCTGAAAATGAAAAGCCCCGCGGAGTGCGCGGGGCTTATGACGATCGAAATTACGATGCGGCTTAAGCGCTACGCATCGGCCCCGGCTGCTCCGGCGCTGGTCGGGAGCGGTTCGACGCTCACCTGCCGCTTCTCGCCGCGCGGTTCGTACTTAACCACACCATCGACGCGCGCGTAAATCGTGTAGTCGCGCCCTAGACCGACGTTGCGTCCGGGATGGATCCGGGTGCCGCACTGGCGCACGAGGATATTGCCGGCCTTGACGGTCTGGCCGTCGTAAATCTTGATACCGCGGCGTTGTCCGGGACTGTCGCGGCCGTTGCGCGTAGAGCCTTGGCCTTTCTTGTGAGCCACGGCGTTACTCCTGATTCGGCGGCGTTTCAGCCGCGGGTTCGTTCGAGCTCGATGCGACCGGTTCGGAACCGTCGGCCGAGATCGACTGGATCTTGAGCACGGTAAGTTCCTGGCGATGACCGCGCTTGCGGCGATAATTTTTGCGCCGCTTCTTCTTGAAGACGATAACCTTGGTGCCGCGCGGCTGCTGGACAATCTTCGCCGTCACCGATGCACCATCAACGATCGGCGTACCGATCTTAGGTGCGTCGCCGCCGACTGCCAGAACTTCATTCAAGGAAACTTGAGCGCCGACGTCACCCTCGAGCCGCTCGACCGTTATCTGGTCGCCGACGCCGACGCGATACTGCTTTCCGCCTGTCTTTACGATTGCAAACATTTCTCTACCGGAACAAATTTAAGTATCCGAGCGCGCCGAGCCTGTCAATGCGGCGTGGCTTCGCGATTATTGGCTACCAGTTTCAGTCGCTTATGCCGACCGTGGGCGGTCAATTCCGCCGCGAGCGGCCCAGATTACGACCGCGCCCGCCATCACCGTGCCGATCGAGGCCAACGATACGGCGACTGATGCAACCTGATTCTCGCCGGTGGCGCGAGCGGCGAGCAGCACGGTAACGCCGCAGAGCATCACACCGGCCAACACAATGATGATTCCGAGGGTCTTCATTTGACGGCCTCCCTTTGTCAGCGGACTAATCCGAGAGTCTTCCTTCCGTCAGAATCAAGACAGACGACCTAACCCCTGTCCCCTTCCCGCACCGGGAAGGGAAACCTTGGCCAGGCGGCGGCGTTGATTCCGAGCATGTCGAATACGAGGCAGAGCCAAAAACAGCGCGCCGCGAGCATATCGCTCGCGGCGCGCCAGCGTCGAAACTAATTCAGCTTACCACTCTTCTTCGTGGAGCTTCTTCACCGTGTTGTCGCGCTGCTGCATGTACGCATCCTGCACCGCGCCGTAGAGATCGATCGCATAGCGGTCGGCCTCTTCGAACTGGTTCAGATGCATCGAGCGATAGTTCACCGCCTCGCCAATGCGCCATCCAGCGTTCGCCGGTATGTATACGTACCACGGCAGCAAGTAGTCCATGGGATTCATTGCACCGTCGGCGACTTTGCCGATGGTGTCGCCGATCGTCGATGGACCAAAAAACGGCAGCATCAGGTACGGACCAGTCGGCGCGCCCCAGTAGCGCAGCGTCAGTCCGAAGTCGTTGTCATGCTGGTCAAGTCCGAACCAGTCCTTGGCTGGATCGAAAAATCCCGCCACGCCAAGTGTGCTGTTGATTCCGAAGCGCGCCACCTCGACACCCGCCTCAGCCATCTTCAACTGGAAGAGATTGTTGGCCAGGCGTGGGATCACGTCGACGTTGTTGAAGAAGTGACCGACGCTTTTGCGCACCGGCTCGGGCGCGATGAAGGCGTAGCCCGATGCAACCGGATGGAGCACCCAGTCGTCGAGCTTGAGGTTGAATTTAAACATCGCGCTGTTGAACGGTTCGAGCGGATCGGCGCGCACGCTCATGTTCTCGCCCGGAGGTCCTCCGTTCTCGCCCGGGGGCAGCGGCTTGGCCTGAGCCGCCGACTGCGCGGTGGGGTTTTGCGCGATCGGAGCGGCATCCTGGCAGAATGCAGACGACGCGCAGAACAGTCCTGCAACGAATGCCGAGGTGACCAGCGCGCGAAGCGCGGCGGATCCCTTGGCGAGTTTGGCAGCTCGTTCCATCTTGGCTCTATTCTCCTTGAATGGAGGACCGTCGGCGTCAACCACCACCGATTTCAGACCCCGCAGCATAGCGCGGCGCGCACCTTGAATCCATCAATGGTTGGCAAGGGACGCAGCCAGCGCTGCTTGTTTGCTCTTCAGATCCTTGATGAGCGTATCGTATCCTTGGTTGTTCATGACGCGATTAAATTGGTTGCGATAATTCGCGATAATGCTGATCGCGTCAACCGTCACGTCGTAGATTTTCCAACTCGAGCCTTCCTGCTCGAGCAGATAATTGACCTTAATCGCGTCTCCATTGCCGCTCGGCTTGACTATATCGGTGTTTACCTGCGCATAACCTTGCCCAAGGCTCTTGGTCGTCACGAACTGCACCTGCTGGTTGGTGTATTCGTTGATCTTGCCGAGGTAGGAATCCTGGATGAACGCGACGAAGGCGTCGGTGAACTCCTGCTGTTGGTCGGGCGTGATCTGCCGCCAATGGTATCCCAGCGCCGAGCGTGCCATTTCCTTGAAGTCAAAGGTCGCGTCGACGATCTTGCGCAGCTGATCCTGGCGCTGCGGGAGCGGAATCGATTTGTTGCGCAGCACCTCGAGCGCCTGGTTGACGGTGGTTTGCACCACGCTCATCGGCTCGTCGGCCCGGGCTGGTGTGTTCGCGCCGGCTCCAAGGATCGTTGCACAAAGCGCGAGGGCGGCAACGCGCACCATCGCTCGGAGCCGTGAAACCGAAGATTTATCGCTCATCATTAAGTTGGTCATTTGTAATCTCGCTGTTATCTCACTTCTGGCCGGGCTTCGACGCCGCAGACGGCTTGGCCGCGGGCGAAGGTTTGGAATCGGCGACGCCGGGTGGCAGGCTGATATCGTCGCCCGACGCCGGGCCGCCGCTGCTCGCCTGCTTGTCGGAATCCTTGTCCTTGCAGTCCTTGCTCCCGCCCGAACCGAGGTTGTTGATCAATGTTCCAATCGCATCCTCGAGCACGAAGGCTGATTCGGTCTGCCGGATCGTATCGTGATCGGTCAGCATCTTGTCGCTCGGCCCGAGCGCGATCGATACGTATTTGTTGCCGAGCAGACCTTCGGTCTTGATGCCGGCGATCGCGTCCTTATCGATGTCGACGCCGCGGTCGATAAACAGCGTCACGTGTGCGCGCAAATCCTTCAGCCTGACACTTGCGACCTTGCCGATATGCACGCCGGCAAGGTCCACCGAATCGCCGACCTTGAGCCCCGAGATATTGTCGAAGTTGGCATAGAGAACGTAGCCCGGCGGCGCGAAGATCTGCACCTTGCCGAGCGTGATCGACAGCACAATAAGCGCCGCGACTCCGATCAGCGCGAAGATCCCAACCAGGAACTGTGTAGTGCGGCTCGCGTACATTAGGGTAGGTTCCGTCCTCTAGCTATCGCGTCGCAGGCTCGAATGTTGCTCAACGTGGGGCCCATAGGCGCCGATCGCCTGCTCCAGTACAACGGGCCCGTGACACCCGCCGATCGTATCGTGCGCCATAAGTGGCGGCCCGTTCGATTGGCTTTCGATCGAAACGAACTTCGTCACTAACACGCTGTCTTCCGTCTTGAGACTCACCGTTGCGCACCGATTGATCCGAACACCATCGTCGATAAGGAGCGCCAGATGCGTACGCAGGTCTTTGAGGCGAACCGAGAGAACCTTGCCGACGAGCACGCCATTCAACTCGACAGGATTGTTCGCCTTTAGGCCTGACGCGTCTTGATCAAGGGTCGTATAGAGCACGTAGCCCGACGGCTCGAAGATCGCGACGCCGCGGAGCGATGTCGTCAGCACGACGAGCGCAGCTAATCCCGCAAGTGCGAAAATCGTGACCAGGATTTTAGTAGTGCGGCTCGCGTACATGATTATGGTTTTTCAGCCCCCGAGCGAGGCGCCGTCGTCGTCGCCGGCGGCACGTCCGGCGAGGAACCGCTTGAAGACCGCGTCGTCGGCGGCCATCACCTCCGCGACGGTTCCATTCAGATGAGTCTTGCCGTGATTGAGAAACGCGACGCGATCGGAGACCTGGAACACCGCCGGCACGTCGTGACTGACCATCACGGCCGTAAGGTTGAACTTCTTTTGCGTTTCGCGGATCAGTTCGTGGATCGCGCCGGTGCGTGTGGGATCGAGCCCCGTAGTGGGCTCGTCGAGCATCAGGATTTTGGGCCGCCGCACGAGTGCACGCGCGAGCGCCGCACGCTTCTGCATCCCGCCGCTCATTTCCGAGGGGAACTTGTTCTCCATCCCTTCGAGGCCGACAGCGGCGAGGGTCTCGCCGACACGGCTGCGGATCTCGTTTTCAGGCAGCCGCGTTTTCTCGACCAGCGGGAACGAAACGTTGTCGTAAACTGTCATCGAATCGAACAGCGCTCCCGCCTGGAACAGCATGCCGAGGTTTTCGCGGACCGCGTCGCGCCCGCGATTCCCGAGCCGCGTCACGTCGGTTCCGTAAATCGTAATTGTACCGGAATCGGGGACCAGCAACATGTTCAGATGCTTGAGCAGCACGGTTTTGCCGCATCCTGAGGGTCCCACGATCGTCGTGATCTGGCCTTCGGGAATGTCCAGCGACAGGTGATCGAGCACCTGCTGACGGCCGAAGTGCCGGCAGAGCTCGCGAACCTCGATCGCGTTGCTGACTGCGCCATTCTGAAAGGTCCCGTTTGTGGTTCCGCCGCTCATATCAGATGAGGATAGCGCCTATAACATAATCAAACGCGAGGATCAGCACACTTGATAGGACTACCGCCTCGGTGGTGGCGCGGCTCACCCCGGTCGCCATCCGTTCGGCGTTGTAGCCTTTGTAGCAGCAGACCCACATCACGATTACGCCGAACACCACCGACTTCCAGAAACCGGTCGCGATATCATGCAGGTCCATGTTGGACGAGATTCCGCTGAAGTACGGTCCCCGCGGCGCGCCCATCAGCTTCACGCCGACAAGGTAGCCGCCGTAGATTCCGACCACGTCGAATATCGTCGTGAGAAGCGGAAAGCTTATGAGCCCGGCGAGCATCCGCGGTGATACCAGGTACTGGACCGGGTTGATCGCCATCACGGTAAGCGCGTCGACCTGCTCGGTCACCTGCATCGAGCCCAGCTCCGCCGCCATCGCCGAGCCCGAACGCGCCGCGATCATAAGGGCCGCGAGCACGGGACCCAGCTCGCGCACGAGCGCGAGCGCGACGAGCGTGCCGAGCGCGCCGGCAGCACCGAAACGATTGAGCGTGTTGTAGCCCTGCAGCCCGAGCACCATCCCGGTGAAGGTGCCGATAAGAACGATCAGCATCGTCGAGTCGGCGCCGATGATGCGAATCTGGCGAATCCACAGCCGCGGCTTGTAGGGCGGCAGGAAGATATTCAGCAATGAGTAAACGAGGAAAAGTACGAAATAACCGAGATCCAGAATCCCATCTATTATCAGGGCGCCGAGGCGCTCGATCAGTCCAACCATCGATATCGGTCCGGTTTGAATATCAGTGATGGGCAATTCCGAGGCGGGCAAGATGGTTGTGCGTATGCGTCGTCGTGCCGGCACGTACAAACTCCGCGAGATCGGTCGTCAGGTCAAGGTCCAGCGCCGGCCGCATCAGGCGCAAAACTTCGCAGGGAACGCCGCGATTGCGGCAGTCCTCGCGATGCTTGACGAGGCTCATCCGGCCAAAGCGGGTGCGCACCACGCCCGCGGGCGATCGCACGATCACGTTGGTCCCTGAGAAATCGCGCGACGGCACCAGCACCACGCCCGCCCCGGCGGGCGGCATCGCGTGGAAGGCGTCGTCGATATCGTCGCCAGTGATCATCGGGATATCTGACAGCACCGTACAGACCGTATCCGCGCCGAGGTTGGCGAGATGGGCCGTCCCTATCCCAACCGCAACATTAAGCCCGCGCGGATATTCCTCATCGATCGTGTACGCGCCGGCCGCGCGCGCAACTTCGAGCAGCAATCGATCCGATGTGATCACTGCAACCTGGTCGGCCACGCGCGAAGCCAGCGACGCTGCGAGCACGTCGCGGAACATCGCCTCGGCCAGGACGCGCCGCTCTCCTGGCGGCAATGCGGGCGCAAGCCGCGTCTTGGCGTGATCGAGTTCCTTGGCGGCAATCAGAATCGAACGCACGGCGATTCTTTATAACCTACCATCCAAAAGCATCCAACGCCGGCAGCATCCGCTTAAAAGTCGCCTCGCAGAATCAATCCAGCAGGAATTGTCGCAATGCGGCCACCACCGCGGCGGGCTGCTCAATTTGTGGCAGGTGACCCGCGTTTGGCAAGCCCTTGAACGTGGCCTTCGGTAGTTCTGCGGCAAGCGCTTGACCGACCGTAGGCGGCGCGAAGCGATCGCCTTCGCCCCACAGCACGAGCGTAGGCGCTTTCGGCATCGTGTGTTGCGGCAGTGGGCTCGCTCCCAACTTGCCGAGGATCGACATGATTGTCAGCATGTCCGCGCTCAACTCCGCCATGAGTTGCGGCGTGAGCAGATTCTGATCATGAAACATTAGCTTCAGCACCTCGCGCGCGACATCGTCGGGACCAGAAACTTTTCCCGACGCAACAATCTCGGCGATCGCCGGCAGCGGAGCGCCGGGGGCCGGCAGACCGGCGCCGTTAATCACCGCCAGCCGCTCGACCCGCGCGGGATACTGAGCAGCGTAGAGCCGTGCCGATGTTCCTCCGAAGGAATTTCCGACGATTGACAATTTCTCAAGGCCCAATACCTCGCGCAGGTCCTCAACCCAGCCGGCCAGACTCGACAGATTGACCTGCGAGATCGGCATCGCTTGCGATTGGCCAAAGCCGGGCCAATCGGGTGCGATAACGGTGAAATCGCGCGCCAGATCGTCCCAGATCCAATGCCATCCGGTATAGGCGTCGCCGCCGGCCGCATGAAGCAGCAGGAGCGCATCACCAGTGCCTCCGCGCCACACGCGAGTCGGCCTTTGTTGCACGGTGATTACGCCGGATTCGAGGGCTGCCATGGACTCAGCTTGACATCGTTCCGATTGCGTCTCCAACATATTCAACTGTTGTCTGCCGACAACTATTCAGCGCGACGCACCATTTTCCTCTTCCTGGAAAGGAGCCCCTCGATGCTCAAGACAATCCGCCACCTCTACCCGTCGCTAACTGCGCTCGCAGCGCTTGGCGCGGCCATCCTCTTTCTCGGTGGATGTCATCATCGTTCGGTTGACGACGATCTTGCAGCCGGCGACTCCGCGATGCAGACCAATCAGCTCGGGGAAGCAGAGAGCGACTACAACGAAGCGATCAAAGCCGCGCCCAACGATCCGCGCACGCATATCGCGCTGGGCAATCTCTACATCTTCGAGCATAAGACCGCGCAGGCGCAGGCCGAGTTCATGAAGGTCCTCGACCTCGATCCCAAGAATGCCGCGACCCACGTCGCGCTCGGCAACCTCTACATGGATCAGAGCCAGTATCCGCTGGCGGAGAATCAGTATCGCGCCGCGGTCGCGCTCGAGCCCGAGCGGCCCGCTTATCACCTCGATCTGTCGCAGGCGCTAATTAAACAAAACAAGCTCGACGCCGCCGAAGATCAGATTCGCACCGCGCTCGGTCTCGATCCGAAGAACGCGCAGGCCCACTACGCGCTCGCGAATCTGCTCAACACGATTCCGAATCGCCAGGCCGAGGCGCAGACCGAATACGAGCAGGCGCGTGCGCTTGATCCGAAGCTGACGGGACCCGCGCCGGAGAATGCGGAATCGACGCCCGAAGCGGCCGCGACTGTAGCACCGGCAGCGGCGCCGTCGGCCGCGCCGAGCGAGGCTGCCGCGATGACCCCAGCCGCAGCACCGTCGCCGCCGATGCCAGCAATGCCGACTGCCGCCGCCGCAGCGCCGGTGAAGATCAAGCCGCTCAACAAGCTGTTCCTGCTGACGAAAAATTCACCCGTCTATCAGAATCCCGATAACGCGAGCGCCGTCGTCGCCCAGGTGCGCGCCAACAAATACGTCCACGTAACCGGCATCGCCGGCAACTACTTGCAAGTGCGCCTGCGAACCGGCACCGTCGGCTTCATCCCAATCGCCGCCGCGGAGTGAAGGCGCGAGATGCGCGACTGCTGAACGGCTAGGCTCTGATGGTGCTGAGGCCGGGGACTCTTGGGAAGCTTCTCAGGTCGAGGGTCATAACTTGAAGGTCGTGGGCGATTGCGGTCGCAGCGATCATCAGATCTCGCTCACCAACGAGCGCGCCCTTGTTCGCGAGATCGGCCCACAAACCAGCGTGAACGCGTGCTACATGGAGATCGAACGGAAGCACCGGCAGACGCGCGAAGACGCTTCCACAAAATCCTGTCGCCTCTCCCGCAGCTTCGCGGTCCTTGCCCGCATGACACCGTGCAGTAACTCGGCAGCGGTAATCGCGGAGATCCCAAACTGGTCGTCGGGGCGCTGCGCGAATAATACCTGCAAGTCGAATACCGCACGTTCTGCGGCGATCAAGATGCTTGAATCGATCAGCGCTGCCATGGCGACTTAGCAATCTTAGGTTGGCGCCTTACGAGTTCTTCCACCAAATCCAGGTAGCGCTTATCGGGTCGAGGTGCTTTTTCGATCAAGTCGATGAGGTCCCGGCCGTAAGCGAGCTTCGGTTGCGGCGGCACTATTTCGCAGAAAGGCTCGCCGCCGCGCTCGACCACAAAAGACTCGTGCCGGTATGCAACTCGATTGAGGAGGTCAGAAAAATTTCGCGCAGCCTCGGTGGCCGATATTCGCTTGGTCATATTATCTGATTATCAGATGAGCGCGTACCTCAGAAGCTCCCCCAAGCGTGCTTAGCGGTGGTGCTTATCGTACAGGTATCGTCAGGTTTCTTCGCAGCCAACAGCGTTCGTTGCGTTGCTTTCCAATAACCGCTGGTCGAGATGCGCGCCACGTAGATTGATCACCTGGCCTTCGTTGGGGCGGCGCTCTTTCAGCCATCGCGCCACGATCGCCATCGCTTCGAGCTCGGGGCGCTCTACTGCTTTCAATTTCATACGCTCGTAGTTGCTGCCGACGAACGACGCCACCTCGGCCGCCGCTTCGGGCCTGTCGAGCGCGCGGCTCAGCGCGAGCCTGCCGCTGAGGACGATATGCGCCACGCGATCGCTGCCCTCGCCCGTCACGATGACGACATTGTTCTCGGTCACGACCTGGCTCAGGCGGGTCGCGCGATGCGCGAGCGTCGTCAGCGCCTCCAAATCGCGGCGGATACGCCCCGCTTCCTCGTAGCGCAGACTCGATGCGGCTTGATCGCGCGCCCTCACGAGAGCGCCGAGTATCGGACCAGTTCTTCCGCGCATGAATGCGAGCGCCTGCCGCACGCGGTCCGCGTAGGCTTCCTCGCCGATACTCAGATTGCAGGGCGCCGTGCAGTGGCCGATCTGGCCGTACATGCACGGCGAGAAATCCTCGTCGAGCGCGAGCTTGCCGGCACAGGTGCGCAGGCCAAGTATCCGCGAGAGCGCATTCACCGACTTTTCGAGATTGGCGCGGCCGACAAACGGTCCAAGATGCATCGCGCCGCGCTTGGCCGAAAGTTTCTGCGCGACCGCGATGCGCGGAAAATCCTCCATCATGTCGAGCTTGATGAAATACGCCGGCGCGGCCGACTTGAGCATCCTGTTGTACGCCGGCTTGAGCTCGCGAATCAGCCGCGCCTCGTCGAGCGCCGCTTCGAGCGACGATCGCGTCACGCGCGTCTCGATTTTATAAACGTGACTGATAAGCTCCGCCGTCTTCGCGCTGACGTTGGAATTGAAATACGAGCCGAGGCGATCCTTGAGCCGACGCGCCTTGCCGACATATAGGATATCGCCGCGCTCGTTGCGCATGATGTACACACCGGGCGCCACGGGCAGTGCCGCGATTTCCTCGGGCGGCACATGACGCTCGATCCTGCGACCCGCCGCCCCGCGCTGATGATCGTCGAGCAGGCGGTCGAGCCGCGCGACGCCCATCTTCATCGCGATATCGAGAAAGATGCTGAGAATCTCGGCCGCCATCCGCGCGTCGCCGAGTCCGCGATGGCGTCCTTCGGTCGAAAGCCCGAAATGCTCGGCCAGCAGGTCGAGCCGCCGGCGCTTGAGCGAAGGCACGAACCTCCGCGACATCCGAAGCGTGCACAGCACCGGATTTCTGAGGCCCAGCCCAAATAGGCGCCTGAACTCGAAATCGAGAAATGAAAAATCGAACGCGGCGTTGTGCGCGACCATCACGCGATCGCGCAGGAAGTCGCGAAATGCCGGCAGCACGGCTTCGATCGGCGGCGCCTCGCGCACCATCTCATTGGTGATCGACGTGAGTCCCATCACGAAGCGCGGAATCACGCCTTGCGGCCGCACCAGCGTCTGGAACGATTCGACCAGCCGCCGCCCAACCATCCGCCATGCACCGATTTCGATAATGCCACCGGGGCCGGGCCGCCCGCCGGTGGTCTCGAGATCGACGACGACGAATTCGGCCTCGTCCAGCGGCACGCGCAGGCGTTCGCTCTTGCTGAGGCGCCAGAGACTCGTCGCCTGATCGAAAATGAAATTGGGATCGCCGTCGAGCAGCCCGCGCACGAGCCGCGCGCCGAGCTCGGGATCGTTGCCCGCACCGCTCAGCAGCAGTCCGACCAGCTCGCGCGCATCGGCACCCGCCGGGCGCGCCTCGAGATAGGCGTAGAGCTTCTGCCTGATCGATTCGCCGAAATGGCGCTGATGCGCGCCTGCCGATGCCGCGTCTCCCTCCACCGTCCCCTCCTCGCTAGAGCTTCGCGACCGCCTCTCGCTCAAAATCCCTGTCCCTGACCAGGGAGAGATCGGCGCCGCACCCCGGCGCCGGGTGAGGGTCGCCTGACTCTGCGCTGATCCCCGCGAGATCAAAACCCAGAATACCCTCACCCTTGCCCTCTCCCTGCTCAGAGAGAGGGGCAGAGAAAGAGCGTCGCTCGTGAGCTCTGGTGGATTTAACTCCCACAGATGTTGGCGGGCAAGCCGGAAGCTCGCTCACGGATGCTCTCGGATGCTAGTCAACAGGCTGTGAAATCGACCGACCAGAGCGCCGCGCTCGCGCGATTCGTCACGGCAGAGCTGAAGCGGCTCGCCGATCCTGAGAAGGCCGTGCAGATGGCCGCCTATATGAAAACGTCGCAGACCTTCTATGGCGTGCCGACGCCGCTGCGCGCACCGATCATCAAGGAAATACGCACCAGATTCGCGCCGACGGATCGCAAGTCATACGAAAGCGGCGTGCTCGCGTTGTGGAAGTTGCCGCACCGCGAAGAACAGTACATCGCGATCGCCTACGCGCGGCAGCATCGCGATTTCATCGCGCTCGAATCGCTCGCGCTGTACGAGCGGATGGTTCGCGAGGGAGCGTGGTGGGACTTCGTCGATGAAATCGCGGCGCATCTCGTCGGCAACGTACTTAGCGCCAATCGCAAAGAAGTGAGGCCGATCATCGAGCAGTGGATCGACGACGACGACATGTGGATTCGACGCACCGCGCTGATAGCGCATCTGAAGCACAAGCACGAGACCGACGCGCGGCAGCTATTCGCTCATTGCCTGCGCCGCGCTCATGAGAAGGAATTCTTCATCCGCAAGGCAATTGGATGGGCCCTGCGCGAATACAGCAAAAGCGATCCTCGCGCCGTCGGCGCCTTCATCAAACGCAACGAAAAGCGCCTCTCGAACCTAAGCATCGCCGAAGCCTCAAAGCATCTTGCCCGCCCGGGCCGCCGCTCCGTTTCCGGTTCCCCTTCCCGTGCCGGAAGGGGCTAGGGGTTTAGGTCGTTTCTGGATTTTTTACTCAAGCCGAATCCAGAAAAAAACTAACTCTCTTTCCCTTCCCGCACGGGAATTTGGTCGAACGCATCATCCGGCAAAAGCTTACTTGCCTACGCCAGCGACGAGCTTCTTCCACTCGTCGAAGTTGAATGCGCGATGGGTTTCGCTGCGCACGTTGCCTGCCGCCTCGATCTTCAAGACGAGCTGCGAGATCGCCTCGTCGCTCGGCGCCTCGACCAGAAACATCGTGTCGTAGGTCGGATGCCCCATGAAGGCGTAGAAATCCTTGACCTTCGCGCCGTGTTTGTCGAAGTCCTGGCGGATCGCTTCGATCCGTTCCGGCCCGCCTTTGAGATGGTCTAGACCCTGATGAGTGATATGGAAAAAGATAACGTAGTTGGCCATCGCAACACTCCTTTAGCTGATGCGGCGACTATCCCACTCGGCGCGCTTTGCGGCTATGTCTCAATCTGCTCGCAATCGCGCTATGGCGAGCCTCGGGCGCGCAAAGTACAATAGTGGGTCTGATAAGGAAGGTATTGGCAGATGGAACGCGTTGAGATTTCCCGCGAGTGCGAGGCCGTACAGATCCCGGCCGGCACCAAGGTCACGCTCGAGAAAGGACTGGAGGCTTACATCACCCAGTCGCTCGGCGGGACGTTCACCATCCAGGTTCCTGCCTACGGCGGCTTGTATCGCATCGCGGGCAAGGACGCCGACGCCGTCGGCAAGAAGCCCGAGGACGCGGGGAGCATAGCCGCGCAGGGCGGCGATCTCGAAGCGATGGTGTGGGAGCAGCTCAAGAGCTGCTACGACCCGGAAATCCCGGTGAATATCGTTGACCTCGGCCTCATCTACGGCATGGAGATCAAGGACCAGGACGACGGCACCAAGCGCATCGAGGTCAAGATGACGCTGACGGCGCAGGGATGCGGCATGGGCGCATCGATCGCATACGATGCCAAGCAGAAACTGATGGGCCTGCCGAGCGTGTCGGAAGCCGATGTCGATCTGGTATGGGATCCGCCTTGGACGCCGCAAATGATCACGCCCGAAGCCCGCGAACGATTGGGTATCGAGTAACAGAAGTCGAAAGACGATTTTCAGAAGCCCTCGGCACCCGCCGGGGGTTTTTTTGTGGCCTGGAAATATTCTCAAGAGATATCTAATCTAGACATCGATGGAAGCCATTTCCCTCAAGTTGCCCCAAGGCACTCTCGAGCGTAGCGAACGAAATGCCCGCGCGCTCGGGCTCGCCCGCGCCGAATACATCCGGCAAGCGATCGAGCGGATGAACCGCGATACCGAGGCAAGGCTTCGAGCCGATCGACTGGTGAGCGCCTCGCGCAAAGTCCGCAAGGAGAACATGCGCGTAAGCGCCGAGTTCGAGGCGGCCGAGCGTAACCCCGATGCCTAATCGCGGCGAAGTGTGGCTCGCGAATCTGAACCCCAAACGCGGCGCCGAGCCGGCCAAGCTTCGCCCCGTCCTGATCGTTCAGGCTCAAGTCCTGCTCGACGAATCCTATCCCTCGACACTAATCATTCCCTTGACCACCAACACCATCCCGGGTGCGGAACCGCTTCGCATCGGGATGTTGCCCGCGGGAAAGCTGCGCGAGCGCTCCGATTTGCTCATCGACCAGATGCGCGCAATCGACAACCGCCGCCTCATCGAAGGGCCGCTGGTAACGTTCGACGCTCCGCTGATGGCTAAAATCGGCGAAGCGATCAAAGAAGTGCTGGACCTGACGGACTGAAAGCGCAGAAGGTCGAAGTGTCGAGCGACCTCTCGTTATGTCAACACGCTCCGGCGGCTTCTTGAAAAACGAGAGCTGATCTTTATAAAGAGCTGAAACACCCACCTCAGCGAATGCTTGCAAGTTTGTGCGAGCTTCTTCCGAATTGTCTATTTCGATATCCACTGGAACGGTACCCTGGTGTCCATCACCACTGCCCCAAGGTGTCCAGCGTTTTTTCATAGATCGCCTCCCGCAAAATCATTTTCAACCGCAGCGGGCCGAAACGGTAAAGTATTGAAACTTCGTTCCAGTTTCCGCACGGCAGCCCCTGTGCTCGTGAGTGAAATGAGGAGGCAGAACACGAGTGGAAGGAGCTTTTCATCGAAGACGCTGGCAGGTGGCTCGTGGCGGCCCGCTCTGGATGACGGAGTTGATAGCAGCCAACCATTCAGCACGACAAACAGTGAGCAATGGTGCTGTTCGAAAAATAGTAGGGTGGACGTCCCACTGAATTCGTTCGGGCCGAATCAGTTGACGTGTTCCCAGGCGTGGTAGGAGCTGCGCACAAGCGGGCCTGATTCGACGTGGCGAAAGCCTAGCTTCAGCGCTTCGACTTTCAGTTCGGCGAACTCCGCCGGCGGCACGTAGCGCACGACCGGCAGATGATCCTTCGATGGGCGCAGATACTGGCCGAGCGTGATTATGTCGCACTCGATTTCAGCCAGATCGCGCAGCACTGAGATCAACTCGTCGCGCTGCTCGCCGAGGCCGAGCATGACTCCCGCCTTCGTCAGCATCGGATTATGCGCCGCGCGCGCGGTTTCCTTGGCATGGCGGAGCACATCGAGCGATCGTTCGTACTTCCCGCCCGGGCGCGTCGTGCGATAGAGGCTCGGGACGGTCTCGATATTGTGATTGTAGATGTCGACCGGCGAGGCGACGACGGTATTGACCGCCGCGAGCAATCCCTGGAAGTCGGGAACCAGAACTTCGACGCGTGTCTTCGGCAGCATCGACTTGATCGCGCGCGCGGTCGCGGCAAAGTGCCCCGCGCCGCCGTCGGGAAGATCGTCGCGATCGACCGACGTGACCACGACATGCTGCAAGCCCAACTCACGCACGGCGTCGGCGATACGGCGCGGCTCGTCGGGATCCAGAGGCCGCACCTTGCCGTGAGCGACCGCGCAGTACGGGCAATTGCGCGTGCATACGTCGCCCATCAGCATAAAAGTCGCCGTGCGATGCGAGAAGCATTCGCCGATATTCGGGCAACACGCCTCCTGGCACACGGTGTGAAGCTTGCGCTCACCGAGGATCTGCTTGGTGCGGAAAAATTCCGGCGACGCCGGTGCGCGCACCTTGATCCAATCGGGATGTTTCCGCTCGGGCATCGTGATCACCGAGCTTGCGGGATATTCGCGGATGTATCAACGAGCCGCCACAGCGCCGCGCTTTCGATCGTCGTGATGACGTCGTGGCCGAACACCGCGCCGAACGCCATCGCGAGCGCGTCGCCGAACTCGCGCATCGTGACTTCCGGATGGCCTTCGCCGGCTACTGATGCCATCTCACATCCATCAATTCCGCACGGAACAATTGCGGCGAATCGATCCAGATCCGTCGAAACATTGATCGCGAGACCGTGATAAGTCACCCAGCGCTTGAGCCCCACGCCAATCGATGCGATCTTGCGCGTCCCGATCCATACGCCGGTGAGGCCCTTGCGCCGCTCGGCGACTATTCCGTAACGGCTGAGCGCGTCGATCATCACCTGCTCGAGATTCCTGAGATACGCACCCACGTCGCGCGCCGCGCCTTCGAGCCTGAGAATCGGATACGCAACGAGCTGGCCGGGCCCATGATACGTGACCTGGCCGCCGCGCGAGACGCGAAACACCGGAAGATGCGCCCCGTTATCGACGATAAACCGTTCGTCAGCGCCGCGCCCGAGCGTGAGCACGTGCGGATGCTCGAGGAGCAGGAGCGTATCGCCGATACGATCCTCGATACGCGCCGCGACCATCGCAGTCTGCAGCGTAAGCGCCGTCTCATACTGAACGACGCCCAGCCGCGCCACATCGAGTGATCTGTGCGGGCTCATAAAAACTACGCTCTACTACCTGTCGTCCCCTCGATCACTGGCTGCCATCTATTCCGTCATTCTAAGCGGAGTCTGCGGAGTCGAAGAATCTCGGAGCGTCCCGAAGGGGCCGGTTCCGGACAGCGGGCGGGACCGCGCCCTTTCATTATGAAAGCGCTGCGCGCGATGTCTGGCACCAGTCCCTTCGGGACCACCAAGATCCCTCGACTTCGCTCGGGATGACAGAGAGTCATTCATCATCAAAAATTGATCGACTCGCCTTCCGCGTTCAGCGCGGCTTCCATTATACCTTCGGACATCGTGGGATGCGGATGGACGGTGCGGCCGAGCTCGGCGGTCGTCGCTTCGAGGGTCTTGCCCAGCACCACTTCGGAGATCATGTCGGTCGCGTTGTGGCCGATGATCTGGCATCCCACGACTTCGCTGTATTGGGTGGTCGCGACGATCTTCACGAAGCCTTCCGCCTCGTTGATCGCGACCGCTTTGCCGATCGCGCGGAACGGCACCTTGCCGACTTTCACCTCGAGGCCGCGCGCCTTGGCGTCGGCCTCGCTCAATCCCACGGTCGCGACCTCTGGGATGCAATAAATACAACCGGGGATCGACAGCAGATCGAAGCCCGGCTCGCGCACTCCCGCCATGATTTCGACGGCCGCGATGCCTTCGGCTGACGCCTTATGAGCGAGCAACGGCGGGCGCACCACGTCGCCGATCGCGCAGATACTCGGCACGGCCGTGCGGAATGACTCATCAATCTTTATGAATCCGCCGCGCTCGACCTCGATGCCGAGTTTCTCGAGGCCCATGTCGCGGCTGAGCGGCGTGCGCCCGACCGCGACGAGGACAGCTTCGGCTTCGAGGGTTTTCGCAGTCCCTGACGCATCGAGCGTAACCGACCACAGGTCGCCGTGCTTCGCCATCGACTTGTAGCCATGCCCGAGCATCACGGCGACGCCGCGTTTCACGAATGCGCGCCGCAGCTCCTCGGCGACCTCGGCGTCCATCCCGGGGAGCATCTGCTTTTCGAGCTCGACCATCGTCACCTTGGCGCCGAACGATTGGTAGAAATATGCGAACTCGCATCCGATTGCGCCGGCGCCAATGACGATGACGCTCGCGGGCAGCTTGTCGAGCACGAGAGCCTCCTTGCTCGTCACAACGCCGTCGCCGACGTTCATGCCGGGGAAAAGCCGCTCGCCCGATCCTGCGGCGATCAAAATTTTGTCCGCATCGAGCGCTGGCGCCGCTGGTGCCGGCAGACCTTCGGCCTGCGCGAGTGCGACGGTATTAGGCCCGGTGATCGAGGCGCTCGCCGGGTAGAAATCGATCTTGTTTTTCTTGAGGAGAAACAGCACGCCCTTGGAGAGCTTCTCGGCGGCGCCGCGCGAGCGCGCGATCACTTTAGTGAAGTCGAACTTGATCTCGCCGACCTCGATTCCGTGCTCCTTCCCTGCGTGACGAATTTTCTCCATCGTCTCGGCCGAGTTGAGCAGCGCCTTCGACGGGATACATCCCCAGTTAAGGCATACGCCGCCGGGCCGATCGCGCTCGATAACCGCGACTTTCATTTTGAGCTGGCTCGCGCGGATCGCAGCGACATATCCGCCGGGTCCCGAGCCGATAACCACGAGGTCGTAACGTGTGTTCGCCAAGATGAAGATCCTCGATCACCATTTTGGGCCTAAGCGCGATGGCGCGCAAAGCCGCACTCGCGATCGATTTCATCGAGGGCAGTTTGAATGCCCGGATGCTCCGCAACGATTCGCGCGCGCAACGTCGCGTGGGGCTCGCGCTCATGCAGGATGATCTCCTCGTGCGGCGGCTTGAAGCCCTCGGGCTCGGCCGAATCGCCGCGCGGATGATACGTGACGGCATCGATGAGCGCGGGACCCTCACCGGCGCGTGCGTGATTTGCCGCCGCGAGCGCGGCGGCGCGGACTTCCAGCACGTCGGCGCCGTCGACGCGCCACGCCGGAATCTTGTAGCCGGCGGCGAAACGGTACAGCTCCTCCTGGCAGCTCGCGCCGTCGAACAGCGTGCCAAGGCCGTAGAAATTGTTCTCGCACACGAACACGATCGGTAGCGCGGCGACGGCGGCTTCATTCATCGCCTCGTGAAATTCGCCGTCAGCCAGAATCGAGTCATCAAAGAGGCAGCAGACTATCGCCTGTTGGTTACGATTCTGTGCCGTGTAGGCCGGCTCGAGCGCGTGGCGCATTCCGCCGGTCGCGATCTGCGGCGCTTCGTTCGCGAGTTTCAGAACTTCGCGATCAATCTTTGCGACTATACAGTCAGTTTCGCGCATCGGAGAAAGCGCGCCGCACAGGACCGCCGCCGCTGCCGCGACGTCTGCGTTTCCGTTGAATCGACTGACCAGTCCGATAGTTCGATAAAGCGCGAGCAGCTCAGTCCGCGAGGTCATCGGCGTCCACGAAGAGTCTGAGTTGGGCGCTCTCGGCAACGGGCGCGAATGAGCGGCGATGAATCGGCGACGGACCGAGCTTTTCAAGCGCGTCGAAGTGATCCGCGGTGCAGTAGCCCTTGTGCCGGGCGAAGCCGTAACCGGGATGGAGCGCGTCGAGCTCGGCCATGATCCGATCGCGTGTGACCTTGGCGATGATCGACGCCGCCGCGATACAGAAACTCTTGCGATCGCCGCCGACGATTCGCGTCTGCTCGTGCGCCAGGCCGGGAATCCTGCGGCCATCGACCAGCACGTGCTGCGGCGCGACGCCGAGCGCTGTGACCGCGCGCCGGCTCGCCGCCATCGTCGCCCAGAAGATGTTGAGCCGATCGATTTCCTCGACCTCGGCGATTCCGACACCGATCGCCAGCGCTCCCGTGCGAATCAGTTCGTGAAGCTCGTCGCGCCGCTCAGCGGTGAGCTGCTTGGAATCGTGCACACCCCGGATAAATTTTTCCGGCGCGAAGATCACCGCCGCCGCGACCACCGGCCCCGCCATCGGACCGACTCCCGCCTCATCGACACCGGCAACGACCTCGATTCCGGTCTTCCACAGTTTGCGCTCGTAGCGCAGGTCAGGTCGCTTCGACATCGTCGTTCAGGCGAGGCGTTTGAGGCGCGCCTTGCGGATCGTTTCCGCCGCCGCCTCGGGATCATAGATGTCGCGGAGCTGGATCGCAAAATCGGCGCTCGCCGCCGAGGCGATCGTCACGTTGCCGAGTCCGAGCAGGCGCTGCAGGATGCGCCGATCCACTTCGACCGAGCGGATATCCGCCAGCTCCATCTCGCGCCGCCGCGAGGCGAGGTAGCCGCGCCGCTCGATCACGCGATCGGAAGTGATACTCCAACTTACGGCGCGCACCGCGATCACGGCGAAGGTGATCACGAGGATTCCGAAGGCGACCAGCGCGAAGCCGGGCCGCCAGGCGTCGTGGTTGTTGTAAACGATGAAGGAACCCCCGCCGATGATGATCGCGCCGAGTACGAACGCGTGCGCGAATTGCCAGGCCGACGGCCGCAGCTTGGCGAGCGCGTACTCGCGAACGTCAGCCGGCTTTGGGACGTAGAGCCGCGTGCCGCATCGCGAGCAAAAAGCCGCGCCGGCTGCCAGTTCGCTCCCGCACTGCGGACATCGCATCGAAACCTGCCCCTCCTCTCGGCTCAGGCGCTAAGCCGATTATCCGAAAGCACGGCGGCAACGGCAATTGATCGGAGAAAGCTGATGCACAGGGCTGGTGATAAGCGGCTCATCGGACGCGGCTGCATGCGAGCGGCAGCAATTAATCCTCTGCCCCTGAAAATCTGGAAAACCATCATATTCTCCCGACTCAGAATCCTCTTGACAGAAACAATCTTTTCCGCCGGTAACTCAAAGTCAGCAACAATCGGTGAATTTGCGACTTTTTGTGTTGTTTGGATATTGAGGCGCTGCTAGCGTCGGCGATTGTCAGCTTGAAATCGTTGGAGGTGCCTATGGCGACGCCTGTTGCAGCGAATCCATATCTGGCGAAGGGTTTTGCGCCGGTTCGGGTTGAGTACGACGACGCGGACCTGGTCGTTGAAGGTCAGGTGCCGGAATCGCTCGATGGCACGTTTTACCGCATCGGGCCGAATCCGCAATTTCCGCCGTGCGGCATCTACAATCCACTCGGCGGCGATGGGATGGTACACGCGTTTCGAATCCGCGGCGGACGAGTGTCGTATCGCAATCGATGGGTGCGGACGCAGCAGTGGAAGCTCGAAAACGAAGCTGGCCGTGCCCTCTTCGCGACGACGGGAAATCCTTCCGATGCCGATCCAAGCGTCGCCGCGATACGCACCGATGGCGTCGCGAATACCAACCTCGTCTGGCACGGCAGAAAGATGCTCGCGCTAGAGGAAGGGCACGCGCCGATCGAAATCGATCCCGACTCGCTCGATACGATCGGTAGATGGTCGTTCAACGATCGATTGCCGCGCAACATGACAGCGCATCCAAAGATCGATCGTGAAACGGGCGAGATGATTTTCTTCGCCAACTTTCCTCGCGGCAGATTCAACGGCGACGTTGAGCTCTACGTCGCAAACGCGTCAGGCGAGATTGTTCGCTCGATGAGTATGCGCGGTCCGATCCCGGCGCTGATTCATGACTTCGCAATCACGCAGGATTTTATCGTGGTGTGGTTCTGTCCCGTGACCGTTTCGATCAAACGGGCGATGGTGGGGCTTCCGGCGATCGCGTGGGAGCCCAACCATGGCACGCAGATCGGCGTGATACCGCGCAATGGCGGCGCGGGAGACTTCCGATGGTTCGCGGCGGGAGCGCGGATGGCGTGGCATTCGATGAATGCCTTCAGCAACGACTCCAGGATCTTCGTCGACGTGTGCGAACAGGACGCCGCGGTTTTTCCCTATCCTGATGGAACGCCGACAGAACCTCGACTCGCGACTCAGCGCCTCGCGCGATGGGTGATCGATTGGGACAAGCCCGGCAAGTTCGCAATCGAGAGACTGTGCGAGGAGCAATGCGAGTATCCGCGTATCGACGAGCGCCGTACGAGCGCCGCCTATCGCTACGGCTACGTCGCATGCATTGGAGGTCCTGGCAGCGACGATCTATTCCATCGCGGCATCGGCCGCTTCGATCATTCGACGCGCGAGATGCGCATCTACAACGCGGGTCCCGCGTTCGCACTTGCGGAACCGGTCTTCGTGCCTGAATCGCACGATGCCGCCGAGGGCGACGGCTACCTGCTGACCAACATCTACGATGAGGCGCGGGACGCGAGCCATCTTGCGATCTTCGATGCGAGCGAAATCGAGCGCGGTCCGATCGCGCGGGCGCACCTCGACCATCGCGTGCCCGTGGGCTTCCACGGCCAGTGGCGAGGTTCCGTCTGAATCAGGGCTACGGAACTAGGCGGTCTTGCGCAAAATCAACAGGCGGTGAACAGGCCCGCACGGGCTGTCGGTCACGACGCTGATCTGCTGGCCTTCGAGCAACCTGCTCTTCTTGAGCTTCGAGGTCCATCCGAGCACGCGCGTGATCGGATTGAGCAGGTTGCCGAAAATCGAAAGCACCGGATTCTCGCTCTGAAAGTGCGTCGTGATCACAATCCGGCCGCCCGGCTTACACACGCGCACCATCTCCGCCATCATCTTGTATGGGTCGGGAACGACGGTGATCACATGAAAGCAGGTCACGCAATCGAAAGTATTATCGGGAATATCGAGATTGAGCGCGTCGCCAGTCCGGAGCTCGACGTGCTTCCATCCGTTGTCATTGGCGCGCTTGACGGCCTGCGCGAGCATGTCGGTCGACGGATCGATGCCGACGACGTGCACGTAGGGCGGATAGCCGTCGAGCGCGATGCCGGTTCCGACGCCCACCTCGAGCACCTGCTGCTCGGGACGCAGGTTCAGCTCTTCGATTATCTCATGCTCGTGATCGGTAAACGCGCGGCCGAAAAACTGGTCGTAGAAGCGCGCCAGGTCAGAATAGATTCGGCTCTCATGCGGTTCTGCCATTCGTTTTGAACTCCCTGAGAATGCACCGCAACGCGAGAGGTCCGAGCGCCAGACGACGGCGAGGATTGCCGCCTACCGCCCCGCACATCCCATCTCAGCAGGCGTCAAGCGGCAGCGTTGATCCCCCTTAACTGTCGTTTAACTGAGGTAATGTCCCGCTTGCGAAAGCGCCATTGGCGGCCCTTCTTGAAGGCGGGAATAATATTCCGGCGGGCAAATTCATTGACCGTGTCGGGACTGAGGTCCAGAAGAAACGCGACCTCACGCGAATTCAACAAGATGTCGTCTTTATCGGCCATGTCTTAGTCCAACAAGACGCCCTTTCTACAGGATTGTTTCGAGCGTCGCCGGTTCTAATACGCCGTTGTCGAACAAGTCAAGGAACTGCCACGGAAATCTGTAGATTGTTGATTGAGCTGCGTGCCTCATGACTCGGATGCTAGCGTTGATATTATTCTGCCATGAACAACGAGTTAACTATTCCTCACGCAATCCTACTATCGCTATTACACGCTAATCCTGTCAAGACGCCGCACCATGATTCGATAGTCGTACCACGCCCTCGTCACCACGATACATGAGAATAGGCCTGTCAGCACGCCGACGCACAGGGTGACCGCAAAACCCTTAACCGGCCCGGTACCAAACTGAAACAGGATGAGACCGGCGACGAAAGTCGAGATATTCGAGTCCCGAATCGCCGACCAGGCGCGCTGATAGCCGAGCTTGACCGCCTCGCGCGGCGACTTGTTGTTGCGCAGTTCCTCGCGCATTCGCTCGTTGACGAGAACGTTTGCATCCACCGACATTCCGAGCGTCAGCACGATACCCGCGATACCCGGCAGCGTGAGTGTCGCGCCCATCGCGGCCATCACGCACAGCAGCAAGATAATGTTGAGCGTGAGGCCAAAGTCGGCAAGCAATCCCGCGCCGCTGTAATACACCGCCATGAAGATCAGCACCGCACCCGCGCCGATCACGAAAGAGATCTCACCCTGGCGGATCGATTCGCGGCCGAGCGTCGGACCGACGGTGCGCTCCTCTTCGATCGATACAGGAGCGCTCAACGCGCCTGAGCGCAGCACGATCGCGAGGTCGTGCGCTTCCTCCATCGAGAAGCGCCCGGAAATCTGCACGTGCCCGCCCGGGATTCGCTCCTTGATGACGGGGTCGGAATAGACGGTGTTGTCCAGGATGATCGCGAGCTTCTTGCCGACGTTCTCGGCCGTGACCGTATCGAAAATGTCCGCGCCGCGCGGGTCGAGCTCGACCGCGACATACGGTCCCTCGAGGCGCCCGCCGGGCCGCACGCGCGCATCGGTCACCGTATCGCCGCTGAGCAACACGGGAGACTCGACCAGGTACTGGGTGTGGCGATCGGAGCTGTAGAGCAGATCGTCTCCGGGAGGCGGTCCGTTTTTGATCGCGTCCTGCAAGTCGTGCGAGTCGTCGATCAGCTTGAACTGCAGCACCGCAGTTCTGCCGATCAGCTCCTTGGCGCGTTCGGGATCCTGGATACCGGGGAGCTGAATCAGGATTTCATTGCTGCCTTCCTGCGCCACGGTCGTCTCGCGAACACCGAGCTGGTCGATACGATTGCGGATCGTCTCGAGCACCTGGTCCATCGCGTTCTTTTGGATCTCGGTAGCTTCGCGCGGCTTGTAAGCCAGCGTGTAGGCCGGGCCGCCGTTATCAGTCGGCGAGGTGTTAACGGTGAGGTCCGTAAAGGCCGACGAGAGCAGGTCGAGGAACGCGGAGCGATCGCTGGGGTTCTTGAGTTTTACGACCAGCGCCCCTGATTTGTCCTGCGTGATATCGACATCGATCGGAGGCTTGTCAGCCTTGAGCTGACTCTTGAGATCGTCGCCACGGCGTCGCAGCTGGGTCACCACGGCAGAGTCGAGATCGGCGCCCAACAGCAGATGCGTCCCTCCCTGCAGATCGAGTCCGAGCTGGATCTTCGCCGCGCCGAGCCACGTCGAATACCAGTCGGGCAAATCAGTGACGAAACTCGGTATCAGGATAAGCGCCGAGGCGACGAGCAGAAGCCCCGCGACGTAGAGCCGCGTCAGCCCGCTGCCACCCGAGAAATGCAGGTAGAGGAAGGCTACCACCAGCGCCAGCAGCATCAACATCGGTGCGAAACTTTGATTTTCCACTATGCTTCTCGAATCGGCCACCACTTAAAGGCGCGCCGCAAATTCGCTCAATTCAAGATGATTTTGACGAGGTCTTCCCGTAGTTGGAGATTCCCGAGATCTGCGAGCGCTCGACGCGGATCCGCACGTTGGGCGCAATCTCCACCGTGACGATCTTGTCGCCGAGCTCGGTGATCTTGCCGACGATACCGCCGGTCGTTACCACTTCGTCGTTGCGCTTGAGCTCGCCCAGCATCTTGCTGTGCTCCTGCGCCTTCTTGGTCTGCGGCCGAATCAACAGGAAATAGAAGACCGCGAAAATCGCCGCCAGCGGCACCACCGTCTGGAGCATCGTCTGCTCCGTGCTACCCGCCGTCGCGCCGCCCGCAGCCTGCGCCCATGCAACGCCTTCAAAAAACATCAGTTCTCGCTCGTCGCGGGATTGCCCTCGGCAAGCCCGCCGCTAAGTTCTTTCGCGTACGCTTTGAAATTGCCAGATGCGATAGCAGTCCGTGAGTCCCGCATCAAGCGCGCGTAGAAGTGCAGATTATGCTCCGTTAAGGCGCGCGCCGCGAGTATCTCGCCTGATACGAACAGATGGCGTAAGTAGGCTCGCGAATGGGTCCGGCAGGTTCTGCATTCACATTTCTCATCGAGCGGCCGCGTGTCGCGCAGATACGCCGCGCGCTTTATCGACACCGGCCCCGCGCTCGTGAACGCCATCCCGTTGCGCGCGTTGCGCGTTGGCAGCACGCAGTCGAACATGTCGAATCCCATGCCGATCGCGTTGAGCAAATCGGACGGCGTGCCGACACCCATCAGGTAGCGCGGTCGATCGCGCGGCAGCATCGAGACGGTGAGCGCCGCCATCGCGAGCATCTTGTCTTTGGGCTCGCCGACTGAGAGCCCGCCCGCGGCATAGCCATCGAATTCGATCGACGCGATCTGCTGCGCGCTGGTACGGCGCAGGTCTTCATAAACGCTGCCCTGCGCGATTCCGAATAGCGCCTGTGTCTGGCTTTTGCGCGCGGCGGCGCAGCGCTCGGCCCATCGCGCCGTCAGCTCGAGCGACTTGCGCGCGCGATCGCGATCGGCCGGATACGGCGTGCATTCGTCGAGCGCCATCATGATGTCCGAGCCGAGCTTCTCCTGGATATCGACCGCACTCTCGGGCGTCAGCGTCATCAGCGAGCCGTCGATATGCGATCGAAAATTGATTCCGCGGTCATCGATCGAATTGATCTTTGCCAGGCTCATCGCCTGGAATCCCCCCGAGTCGGTGAGCACCGCGCCGGGGAATCCCATGAAGCGCGCCACTCCGCCCATCTCGTGCACGAGTTCGGCGCCGGGCCTGAGAGCAAGATGGTACGCGTTGGCCAGCACCATCCTGTAGCCCATCGACCACAGCTCGTCGGGCGCCATCGCCTTCACCGTCGCGCGCGTTCCGACCGGCATGAACACGGGAGTTTCGATTTCGCCGTGCGGCGTGATCATGCGTCCCGTGCGCGCATCGCCGTCAGTCGCGATGATCGTGAGATGGATCGGCGAGTTCATCTAGATGATCAGCATCGCATCGCCGTAGCTGAGGAAGCGATATCGATGGCGCACGGCTTCGCGATACGCGTGGAGGATCAGATCGCGCCCCGCCAGCGCCATTACCATCGCAAGTACCGTCGTGCGCGGCATGTGGAAATTCGTGATCATCGCGTCGATGAGCTTGAAGCGGAAGCCGGGATAAATGAACAGGCCTGTGAAGCCTTCGGCGTCGCCCGTGATCGCCCACGATTCGAGCGAGCGCGTCGTGCTGGTGCCGACTGCGATCACGCGCCCGCCCACGCGATGCGCGTGCGCGATCGCATCCTGCGTCGCAGGCGGAATCGTGAACCACTCTGCTTCCATCGTATGCCGCTCGACCTCGGGCGCGCGCAGCGGAGCGAACGTGCCCGGTCCAATATGCAGAGTCACACGCGCCGTGCGGATTCCCGCGTCGGCGAGCTCCTTGAACAGCTCTTCGGTGAAATGAAGTCCCGCGGTCGGCGCCGCGATCGCGCCTTCCTTCTCAGCATAGACAGTCTGGTAGTCATCGAAGTCGGCGGGCTCGACCGTGCGATGAATATAGTGCGGGAGCGCGAGTGTCCCCGACGCTTTGAGAATCTGCTCGATGGATTGCTCGCCCTCGGCAATCAGAATCGGACGGCCGTGCCGCGCGTACTTCGCGACAACGAGCGTGTGACCGTCGCTGAGCTCCAGGCGCGCGCCTTCCTTGAGCGGGCGATGCGCCCGCATCATCGCGAGCCATCCGCCGGGCGCGTCAGAGACAGGGCGGATCATTAGCAGCTCTACCTTGCCGCCTGATTCCTTCTTGGCAAAGACGCGCGCCGGCAGCACTCGCGTATCGTTGAGGACGATCAAATCGCCCTCGCGCAAAAGGCGCGGCATCTTATAGAAGCGCGAGTTCTCGACACTCTTCGCGCGCCGATCGACGACCATCATGCGCACCGAGTCGCGCTGGTCGAGCGGCTCCTGCGCAATCAGTTCCTCGGGCAATTCGTAATCGAGATCGGCCAGTCGCATTTCAGAAGGAATCGGAAGTCGAGGCTGCGATGCACAATAGCATCGCAACCCGAACCTCGCGATATGGTGGTTTTCACCCGGCCGTCGCTTTCACTTCCTCAGGCAACGCAATCGCGCGATCGGTAGCGCTAACAGACCACACAGACGATAGAGCGAGCGAAGCGCCCGCGAGCGCGAGGCCGATCGCACCCGCGTACATCACCGGTCTTATGCCAACGAACTCGGCGAGCAGACCGGCGCCGATCGAGCCGACGATCATTGAAGCCAGCGCCACGAACGAGATCGTCGCCCTGACTCGTCCCAGCATCCGCGTCGGCACGAGGATCTGCAGGATCGTCTGCCCACTGATCAGCGCTACTGTGCCGCCCGCGTCACCAAAGAGCTGCTGCGCGATGAGCAGCAAGGCCGCGAGCATCGTGGCACCTCGCGCTGCGGGGACGCATATCCATGAAGCGCCCTGCAGCGCGAGACCGATCGCAAAGCCCCGCCCTTCGCCTATTCTCCTGATGATATTCGGCGCCGCGATCGAGCTGATAAGCGAGCTGACGCCGCCAACAGCGAAGATCACACCGAGCGGGCCTGGTCGGAAGCGCAGTTCATCGACGACGAACAGCATGTACAAAGTCGAGAACGTCGCGAAGCCGAGTCCGGCGATTCCGTTGATCGCGGTCAACGCGTACAGCCTCCGGTCAGCGACCATGACTCCGATGCCCTCGCGCGCTTCGTGAAAAAAACTGCGTTGACGACGGCCCGGCGCAATCTCGAGTTCGGGCTTTTCGATCGATCGAATCGCGACCGCCGACGCGATGAACGAGAGCGCATCGACGAGGATCGCGTAGGGTGCAGTGAGAATCTGCACCAGCCATCCGGCTATTGCGAAGCCGCCCACTTCGGCCGCGGCGTAGCTCGCGGACAACTTACTGTTGGCCTCGACCACGTCGGACGCATCGACGAGCGACGGCAGATATGCGCCGTAGGCGACATCGAACAGCAGATCGAGCAGCCCGACGATGAGAATCACTGGATAGAGGTACTTCATCTCGAGATGACCGAGCATCGCGGCGAGCGGAATCGTCGCCAGCAGCGCGAAGCGGCCAAGATCGGCGCCAATCATCAGCGGCCGCCGGCGGACGCGATCGACCCACACTCCGGCGACGAGACTGAAGATAAGTTTAGGGACCAGGCGCGCCGCCGCGAGCATTCCCATCTGGAGTGGAGTCGCACCGAGCGCGATAACAGCGGCGAAGCTCACGGCAACGTCGCCCATCCTTGTGCCGAACACGGAAATCGTTTCGCCGGTCCACAGCCGGCGGAAATCGCGATGCCGCCGGAGCAGGCTCACCCGCACCTCGGCGCGCTCGCGAGAATCTTCACGCATATCCATCGCAAATCCTCAAAGCAGAAAAAGAAAAAGCCCCGGGCATCGAAGCCCGGGGCTTTTTACAAGTCAGGTTTCGAATTTTCCCTAAACGATTTGGATATCTGCGAAGGTTGCCTTCATAGGAGCACGCGAAACGTGACGCGCCGAAAGTATCGTCGCGCCCTCCAACAGTCAAGCCGCACAACGCTCGATGCATTCGCTCTGCCTGGTTTGAATAATTTCGCCCGCAAAACGGGAGAGGTTATTCAAGGCGAGGTTATTCAAAGAGATCGGCAATCATCATGTGGGACGATTCAGGAATTGCTTTACCCGCTCTACCAAGGGCTTCAGGTCGGTATTATCGACCAGCGCCGAAGCCATCCTGACCGGATCGCCGAAGAAGAAGCGCTCGTATAACACCTGCCTGCCCGCGAATGCGCTGCATGCGACGTCCCAGGCGAGGCGATAGAGCGCGACGCGCTCGCGCGCGGCCGCATCTACAGATGCAAAGTATTTCTCGATATCGGGCAACTCGGCAGGATTAGCGAAATCGCTCGCCGCAGGCGTCGCCATCAGCGAGCTCGAGCTGTTGAGCTGGATGATCTCGACCATCCGCGGATAGAGCTTCGGGAACAGGTTGCGCGCCGTGTCGAGCGGCGGCCGCGCCGGCACGCATACGCCCCATTTATCGACGGACGCATCGGCTTCCGACGCGCGCAGGCACGCGCGCATCGTCTCGGTCGTCGTGATCATCTCCGCCAGGCGCTCGCGCACATGCTGCAGTGGCATCGCATCGGCGACCTCGGCGATTCGCGTTGCGAGACCGAGCAGAAACTCGCTCTTGGCGACGTTCTTTACCGCGACCTGGTGCATCATGTGGACGACAGCATTGGTCGCGCCGTAGAGCGCGTTGCATCGCGCGACATCGCCGCACAGGAATACGCGCTCCCAAGGCACCGTCACATTTTCGAAGATGACAACGGCGTCCATCTCCTCGAAGCGCGAGGCGAGCGGATGATCGAAATGCGAGCGTCCGAGGTCAAACGTCTCGCGGCACAGGAACTTGAGGCCCTTGGCGTTGCAGTTGATCGCAAACGAGAGCGCGAACGGCTCCGCAGCAGACTCCGCCCTAAGCACCGTCGATGGAAACACGAGCAGTTCTTCCGAGAGCGGCGCGAGCGTCGCGAGCATCCGCGCTCCGTTGACGATGATTCCCTCGTTCGTCTTGTCGACGAGCTTGAGTGCGAGGTCGGCGTCGGTATGCCCCGCCCATCCCTGCGCACGGCTCGCGCGCGGATTGACGAGAGTATGCGTCGCGCACCAGTCATGCTCGCGCGCGCTCAAATAGTAGTTCCAGATATTGTCGCCGAAGCGTGGATCGCTCTCGGCGAAGAACTCGCGCGCGGCCGCCATCGCCGCGATACTCGCGTTGAGATAGTCGGGGGTGCGGCCCATCATGCCGCCGCTGTAATCGGCCCACGCCTTCATCATCCGCGAGCGCTTGCGCACGTCGTCGACGCTCTTCGGAATCATGAACGAGATTCCGGCGCGGCCGCCGTCTTCGGTGCGGAACGTCATCGCCTCGGGCCGCTCGGCCTGCATGTCGTAGAGCGAGGCGAGCGAGCGGGCCGCGTGCATGAGGCCCGGATGCGTAGTCGGATCTTTGACGCGCTCGCCGCCGAGCCAGATCTCGCCGCCCAGCTTCTTTATCGATGACAGGTAGTTGTTGCCCGAGCGCGCGCCCATCTCAGAGGATCTCCTTGAGCAGCGGCAGCCGTTTCTTGATTCGCTCGGCGGCGTCTGCCGGCGCCATGTACGGCGGTCGCGCCGGTCCCATCTCGATTCCGGTCGCGACGGAGGCTGTCACCTTGGTTGTGCCGAGATGACCGAGAGTTTCCTCGCCGCCGCGCGGGAAGCATCGATTAAGGCGGCGCTGGATTTCCTCGGCGCGCTTGTAATCGCCGGCCTTGAACGCGCGGAGCAGCGCGGCCGAAGCGGGCACGGCGAAAATATTAATCAAGCCGCCCGCCGCGCCGAGCATGAGACCTGCGAGCAGCACGCGGAAGGTGTTGTAGATATCCGCGCGGCCATCGACCTCGTCGTAGAGCGCCTCGAGATGCTGCAAGTCGGTCAGCACTTCCTTGAACGCGACGACGCCCGGCAGCGTCGCGAGGCGGCCGGCGAAGCGCGGCGAGATGTTGAACTTGCTGAGCGCGGGATTGTGGTAGATGACAACCGGCAGGTCGCCCGCCTCACCGACCATGCGAAAATGATGCTCGACTTCGGTCTCGCCGCATCGCCAGTAGTACGGCGCGATCACCTGCTGCGCATCGTAGCCGAGGCGCGCGGCGATCTTCGCGTAGTGCAGAGTTTCGAGCGTGGTCGCGCCGGAGGTCATCGCGAGTGCGGAGACACCGCTGCGCTTGCGCGCCTCTTCGATCACGATCTCGAAGACCCGAGTGCGCTCGGCCTCGTTCAAGTGCAGGAACTCGCCGATACTCGGCGCGGCGACGACACCCTCGGCGCCATTGTCGAGCGCCCACCTGACCTCGGCCCGCAATGCATCTTCATTAAGCCGGTAGTCGTCATGAAACGGGGTCACCAGCATCGCAATAATTCCATGCACGAGTTTCATCAGTGCGTTCCTCCGAAGCTGCTAGATGTCCGTCGACTTGGCGAGCTTCTCTGCGACAAGCGCGTTTAAGCTCACTCCGGCTCGCTCGGCCTCGATTGCAAGCGCGCGATGGACCCGCTTGTCGATCCGCACCTGAAACACGCCACGATATTCCCGCCGCGCAGGTGCGACTGGAATTTCGAGGCCATTCGCGGCGTACGATTCCTTGGCGAGTTCCCACGCCGCAGCGAGTTCCTTGAGCGCGGCCTGCGGCGATGAGCCGAAGGCGGAGATAGAAGGAAGCTCGGTGAGATGTGCGAGCCAGTCGTTGTCCTCGTCTATAAAGAGTTCGACGCCGTATCCGTCGAACAGGTCTTGCTTAGCCACTCGAGGTTTCTTTTTCATAAATCTGCAGAAACTGCCGGACCTGATAGCTCTTTGCCTTGTTGCGCCTGGGTTGCACTGAAAGCATCAACCTCTCAGGGGAATACCAGATGCGATGACTGCCGCGCTGGCGATCAAATCTCCATCCGGCCTGATTCATCAAACTTTCGAAGTCGCTGAAGGAAAGTCCACCAGGATTGTTTCGGGCCTCGGCCAGCAGCTTGCTTAGCTTGTTCAATTTGTAACTATATATAGTTACGTTCTTCTGTCAAATCCTCGATACCCAGGTTAGGGCGCGAAGTAGAAAATCGACTGCCCCGTGCCTATCGCGGCTTCGTAGCGGCCGAATTGCTCCCCGCGCCAGTTCCATTTTTCTGCGCCGAGCGCGCCGGCCATTACGAGATAATGCGAGAAGCGGCCTTCGGGCGAGCAGTGGGCGCGGAAATCGTCGGCGCACTTCAGCACTTCGTCGTGCCGCCCCGCTTTGAACCATTCCATGATGCGCTCGTCGTAGAGGCGATTGGCCGTCGAGCTGATGTCCTCGGGCGAGGCCGACGCGTGATCGAGGACTCGATCGTAGTCCCAGAAGCGATGCGACATGCCGCCCGACGCGACGATCACCGCGCGCCGATCTGATTTGCGAATCGCGTCGCCGACTGCTGCGCCGAGCGCGAGGTCGTTTTTGACTGACGCTGTCTGGCACACGCTCATCGAGACGACGCGGCGGCGCGCGCCGGGATTGAAATAGTACATCACGTTGAGGGTCGGATAATGGAGCGGCAGATTGCGATGCGCCGAGGCGAGCGCGCGCATCCCATGCTCCTTAGCTGATTGCTCGATCGCGCGCGCCAGCTCGGGGTCGCCGCGATAGTCGTATTCGAGATCGTGCAGCATCGCCGGCAACTCCTCGGAGGTGTACACGCCGGCGAGGCGCTCGTGCGCGTTGATCACGTATTCGAGCGTGGTAAACCAGTGCGAATCGATCAGCACGAAGGTGTCGAAGTGGAGGGAGCTCAGCCGCTCGCGCTCAACCTGCGGCATCGCATCATAAAAGGTCGTGACGTTGCGGCCCATGTAAGCCCGGCGCGCCGCGGGGTCGATTATCATCAGGCGCGGCACGTGGGTCGTGAAAATCGCGGCCCTGATCTCACCCATCGCGCTCCTCCTCGCCATAGGCCAGGCACACGAGCTTCGGCTCGGTCCAGAATTCGAGGCTGAAACGGCCGCCCTGGCGGCCGAGGCCGCTCTGCTTGGCGCCGCCGAAGGGCGTGCGCAGGTCACGCAGGAAAAAGCTGTTGACCCAGACCATCCCGGTTTTGATCCGCGACGCTACGCGCAACGCGCGATCGACTTTGGAGGTCCACAGGTACGTCGCCAGGCCGTAGCGCGAGGCGTTGGCCTTTGCGATTGCGCCGTCCTCGTCGTCAAAGCGCTCGATCGTCAGGACGGGCCCGAATATCTCTTCGTTGACGGCGTGCGACTTCTCGTCAACTTCGTCGAGAAGCGTCGGCTCGTAGTAAAACCCGGGGCGCGGCAATTCGGGAACCTTGCCTCCCGCGAGCAGCTTCGCGCCCGATGCGATCGCTTCGGCGACGAAGGCGTGGACACGCTCGCGATGGGCGCCCGAGATCAGAGGGCCATATTCGGTGCCATCGACGAGCGGGTCACCGATTTTGAGCTTGGGAATTTCCGCGATGAGCCTTGAAATAAAATCGTCGGCAATGCGCCGCTCGACGAGCAGGCGCGATCCCGCAACGCACGATTGTCCCTGGCTGCGATAGATCGAACGCGCGACGCCTGCGGCGGAGAGCTTCAGGTCGGCGTCGGCAAAGACGAGGTTCGGCGACTTGCCGCCGAGCTCGAGCGTAACGCGCTTGAGCGACTCGGCCGCCGCAGCCATCACGCGCTTGCCGGTGGCGACACCGCCCGTGAACGCGATCGCATGCACTCCAGCATGCGCCACGAGTGCCGCGCCCGCATCGCCAAGGCCGGGCACGATATTGAGCACGCCGGGCGGCAGACCCGCTTCATTGGCGATCGCGCCGAGGGCGATCGACGTGAGCGGCGCAAGCTCCGATGGCTTCAACACGCAGGTGTTGCCCGCGGCGAGGCAGGGGCCGAGGTTCCAGGTGCCGAGCATGATCGGCGAATTCCACGGGATGACGATCGCGCCGACTCCGAGTGGCGGACGCTCAGTGAAGTTGACGAGATGCAGATCGCGGCTGAGGAACTTCGCCTCGCTCGCGGCGGCTTCCTGGGTCCAGGTTTCGGCGGCGGCGGCGAAGAAGCGGATATTGCGCGCGGCGCGCGCGACGTCGTGATTGACGCATTCGGCGACGGGCTTGCCGACGTCGCGCGCCTCGAGCATCCCGAGCTCGCGCGCGTGGCGCTCGATCGTATCGGCAAAGCGGCCGAGGATTTTGCCGCGCGTCTCGGCGCTCATGCGCGGCCATGGACCACGATCGGCGGCTTCGCGCGCGGCGGCGACGGCGCGGTCGATGTCGGCATCGGAGGAGCTCGCGATTTGGGCGAGCTCGCGTTCGGTTGCGGGTTCGATATCAAGGAAGCGCGCGCCGCCCGCCGCATCGACATACGCGCCGTTGATGAATAGCCGGGTCTCCATCGATCGTGACCTTACCAGAATGTGGGATGGGCGGCAGGATGTTGCGGCGGGGTTCACAGGCAACAAACGAAAGCGCTGCGCGCGATGTTTGGCACCGGCCCCTTTGGGGGCCTCCAAGATCCCTCGACTTCGCTGGGGATGACGGAATTTTTCGATCATGACGAATGGTCGCTGGGCGGTGACTGTTGATGAACGGGCGCAATATGCCTCTAAGAATCTGTGGGGTGCGCGTCCCTATGGGCGTCCCTGCCCGCAGTTGGACACGTAGCCGCGCGGCTCACGCCACATTCCAGGGCGTGTCGCTTAAACCAACGGCGTCGTTGGCGGCAGGCCGAACAGGATGCGGCCGACTACTTCGTAGCGGGCGGTGTTCATCGTTACGTGCTGGGTGACTGCATGTACGTCGCGCCAGCATCGCTCGATCGGCAGCGCGGTCTGCATCGCGCTGATTCCGGCGGCGTCGTAGATGAGGTCAACGGCGCGGGCGGCTAGCTTGCCCGCAGTCACCGTCGCAAGGCGCGCGGCTGCGAGCGTGGGCAGATCGAACGGCTCGCCGGCTTCGCCTTTGCGCCAGACCTCGTTGACGCTCTGATGCAGATACGCGCGCGCCGCCTGCAGCGTGCCTTCGGCCTCGCCTAACTGAAGCTGCGCGACGGGACGCTCGCGCAGCGAGGCGAACGTGCCGAGGGGGACCTTGGAGATCGCGAGTTCCTTGAGCGCTTCGATCGCGTGACGCGCGATCCCTAATGATACCGACGCGAGCGCGCCGCCGAGTTGCACCATCAGGGGAATCTGTGCGAGCGCGCCCTTCTGCCAGGTGGGCTTGGCGTTGGGAAAATCAAAGGTGAACTTTTCAGGAATGAAGACGTTTTCGAAAACCACGTCATTGCTGCCGGTGCCGCAGAGTCCGGAGACTGACCAGGTGTCGAGAATCTTCGCTTGCTTGATCGGCATCATCCCGGCCTTGAAGCGCGGAATGCCGTTTTGGATTTGCGGTGCGCCGTCGATGAGCTCGACGCCGTTGGCCGTGAGCCAGGTCGCCTGGGCCGAGCCGCTGGCGAAGGTGGACTTGCCGGTGAAGCGATGGCCGCCGTCGCATCGCACGGCGGTATTGCCCATCGGGCTGAACGATCCGGCGACGAGTGCGCGCGGGTCGGAGAAGATTTCCTCGAATGCATCGCGCGCGACGAAGCCTGCAATCGCAGGGCCGCCCGAGCCTATCGCGAAGTTCCATCCGGCGGCGCCGTCGAAGCTCGCGACCTCCTCAATCACTTCGTTCTGCTCGGGAATCGTCAGCCCGAAGCCGTGCAGTTCTTTCGGTAAGAGAGCGCGGAACAAGCGCGAATCGTGAAACGCGTCGACGATTGCTGGCGCGAGTTGGCCGAGCCGCTCGGACTCGGCGGCGTGTCCCGTGATGGTCGGGCCAAGCTGTCGAACGCGATCGATACAGTCTGCAAGTTGACGCGCGGATTGATTCATTGCTGTCTCCGGCTGCCTGTGCTCGGCAGGCTAACGTCTGATCGCCTTATATGCGCGCGTGACTAGCGAATCCACTTGGCGAAGCGAATACGGGTAGAGTCAATCTTGACCGGTCCACTGCAACGGTCCTAGGCTGGGCCGAGGCGGCGATGCCGACAGAGTTACCGTCCATAATCCCGCTCTTCCCGTTACCGAACCTGGTTCTCTTTCCGGGAGTCAGCGTTCCATTGCGAATCTTTGAGCCGCGCTATCGCGAGATGGTAGCCGAAGTGTCGGCGTCGCACGGGATCATCGGGATGGCGCTACTCAAGGGCGACTGGCAGGAGCAGTACTACGGCCAACCTGACATCTTCGAAGTCGGATGCGCCGGCAAGATCAGCGACCTCGTCAAGCTACCCGACGGCCGCTATAACATCGTGCTCGACGGTATCGATGAGTTCCGCTTGCGGCGCGAGATTCGCGAACGTTCGTATCGCCAAGCCGAGATCGAGTGGAATTCGGCAACACCAGCCGAACGCGAATGTGACGACGAGACGATCGAGGGTCTGCGCGAGGTGCTGTTCAGCTATCTCGGCGAGCCAGCGCTGGAAGCGTGGAAGACCATGGTCGAGGAGCGGCGGCTGCGCGGCGCGGACCTTGTGAACTTCCTGTGCTTCCATCTCGACGTGACCCCGATCGAAAAGCAGACACTGCTCGAAGCTACACGCAACCGCGCCGACTGCCTGATCGATGTTTTGACGTTCCGGCTTGAAGAGCGCCGCCGGGGCGGATCCTCTGGTCCCGGGTCGGATACGGTGCAGTAGCCAGGCGGCATCGAAGCCGATTGCATGCATCCCAATCGATGCGATGGCGTCAATCGGGTGACACCGCGTCGAAATGTGGACCGCACCTGAGGCAACATCGCCTCAGATCCGTTACGATTAGAGACGCCGAAGTACCTTCGCAAATTGCGTATACGTTTGCGAAATCCTAATGATTTCCGCGATTCGCACTGAAAAGCGGAACTAATTTTGTGTTTGATTGATGTGATCATTCGATTGCGCGTGCTCGATGGTGCTGAATTGGGCAGCGGTATGAATATTGCTTGAGCTACTGGCGTCTAAGTTCAGAACCCGGCGGCTCATGAGAGCAGCACTTCGATTAACAGCCGGGTCAGTGGGAAGGCACACGACAATGGAATGGGAAAACAGCGCATTGGGGAATCTCTTTGTTCCGGACGTTCTGACGCCCGAGCAGTTCTATGACAGCCGGCGCGACGATAGCTCGATCCGCCCCGTCAAAAAGCTGATGATGGCGATTCTCGAGGACGCGCTGCGATGCTTCCAGAATAACGCCGACGCGAAGACTGGCGCCCGCAAGCGCCTGTTCAATGAGGCCGAGCAGTGGCTGTGCGGCGAGGGCGGCGAAGGCCCGTTCTCGTTCGAGGTGGTTTGCGAAACGCTCGGCATCGAGCCTGGGTTCCTGCGCAAGGGTCTGCGCGAATGGCGCAGCCAGCAGCTGGCCGGCGTGTCGACGCGCCGTCTCGCGCGCCGTTCACCGGTGGTCCGCAGTGGGCGTATCAGCGCCCCGGCGCATCGCGAAGCGAAGCGCGCCGCGCGCGCAAACTAAGCTCGCATCTACGTAGAAGTAAGGAAGGCGCGGCGCTCATTGGGCGCCGCGCTTCTTTTTCGCTGGTACGACCGTCGCGATCGTCGAAGCTTCGCCGCAGAAAATCAGACAACCACCAAGCCACCAAGGGAAGTAAGATCCCTTGGCTTTGTGCCCTCGGGTCTTTGCGGTGAGTCTTTTGTGCTCGCCACAAATGAACAAAAGCGGCGCGGCGCTTCCATGAGCGCTGCGCCGCTTCGTTTTCCCCCGAGCCGGCGCCGGTCACGCGATGTGCGCGACCGATTGTTCGATCAGAACCTTATTGCGCAGGTGACGGCGCAGCATTGGGTCCAGGCGCGTTAGACGCCTTGACAGCCGCCGCCGCAGTCGATCCCGGAGGTGCGGCAGGCACGTAGCCCTTGGGCTGATGCGCTACCCAGTCCTCGCAAGCAGGGATGTCGGACGCTTCGGTCAGCGACTCCTGCTCCATGATCTGCTGATCGGTCCAGCCCTTCTTCTTCAGATAGTGAACTCCCGGACACTTGACCGCGAGATTGAAATTTCTGGCCGCGGCGGGCTGAGCCTCAGCCATCCCTCCGCCTGCTGCCCCGCTGCTTGCGCCTCCCCCCTGACTGGCGCATCCGGCAACCAGCAATGCCAGCCCTGTGGCCAGCGCAAATCCTATTGTGCGTTTCATGGCATCCTCCTTCAGTCTTGGACCCCTCCGCTATCTAACAAGTCACCGCCGCGCAGGTCAAAGCAGCGCCAAAATACACCGATTCAAAGAATTAGCAAACCCCCTGTAATCTCGGCATAATCCAAGGGTTGTTCATAAGGCCTGATAAACAATTCGCGCCTCATGTTCCATTTTTTTAGCACGGCCTTCCAAATAGGCAAGTTCCAGATGGGCCAACGTCTCGAACGTCGCCGCCATTACATGGAAGATCGGGCGCTCCTCGCCAAAAATCTGATGCGCGACTTCAAAAGCTGTTTGAGGTTTTTTGCGCGTCAGATCGAGCATCTCCTCTTCGCGATAGCGATGATGCTCGATGAGCTGATTCGCGCGATGCCGATGGTCATGGTAGACGCCACCATGGGCAGGTAGCACCAGCTCGACATCGAATTTCTGCACTTTCTTTTGCGAGTTGATGAAATCGCCAAGCGGATTCATCCCGCTGCTATCAGGGTAGATTCCGACGTGAGGAGTTATCTTGGGTAGCAGATGATCACCTACGATCATCACTTTCTCGCGCCGCAGATAGATCACGTTGTGACCAGGTGAATGACCCGGTGTCCAGATCACTTCGAACTCGCGATCGCCGACCTTGATCACATCGCCGTCGCCTATGAAACGATCCGGCGTCACGACGGGATCGTACATCGAGGTGCCCATCCACGCCGGGCGCATCCCGGTCGGATTGAACTGCTCGATCGGAAAGCCGTGGCTCGTAAAGAACGCGCGCGATTCGGGCCGCTCGGCGTGCCCACCCATTGAGCCGAACGCAATCATGCGGTTTGCACGCTCCGCCTCAAGCGCGTGCAGATGCACAATCGCGCGGCTCCTGCGCCGCAGCTCGCCGGATGCGCCGAAGTGATCAATGTGATGATGCGTGCCGATGATCACCGTGAGATCCTCGGCCTTCATCCCGACCTGGTCGAACGCCTCTTCGAGCGTCGCCACGCTTTCGGGCGAATTCATCCCCGTGTCAACAAGCGCCCACCCGCCGTGACAATCGACCAGGTAGACGTTGATGATCGTGGGCCGCATCGGCAGCGGCAGGAAGATTTCGTAGATTCCCGGGTGAACCTCAACGACTTTGGACGCCATCGCTCAACACTCCGATTCGGTTTCGCTGGACCCAAAGATCCTCGCGCTCCGCATCGATCGCGGCCTTAAGCCGCGAGCAGGCGGAAGTAGCGTGACGCGCGGTGCGGCGCGCTCACTCGTGCAACTCGTCCTTGACCAGGAAGGTGGCCTTGATTCTGACCTTCCAGCGCACGACCTTGTTGTTTTCCACAGCCGCCGCGATGTCCTCGACGTGCACGCTGTGGATGCCTGAAATCGTCACCCCGGCGCGCGTCACCGCGAGCTGAACGGCATCTTCAACCGAGTTGGCCGAGATTCCGGTAAGCTCGAGCGTCTTTTCCACCATAGCCGCTGCTCTCCTGCGGGCGCATCTGCATGCCAATCGCGCCCTGCGAACGTGCTTAGCCTACCCCTCAAGTTCAGACAAGGCGACCTCTTTTGCTCTCACCGCGTGCTCAATGGTGGCAAAGTAGTGCGTGCGGGCGAACGGGACGAGGCCGACGATGCCGCACATGAATGGCGCATATGGGCCGATCCTGCGCAGCAACGGCGGCAGAGGATGAATCGGACGGGCGGTTATCCGGGCACCGGGAAAGAACTGCCGGAGCTGGCGCAGGTTCACCCCGCGGGCGTCTTTCTCGCCTGGCGGGTGATACCGATAGTCACACCAGAGAATCACGCCGTTATGCTTGAGCACGCGCATGGCCTCGCGCGCGATTCCGCGGCATACGTCGTCATTGAGGATCATGCAGAAGACCGAAAACAATATCACGACATCGAAGCTGCGATCGGGATGGCGCAGTTGCAGAGCGCTGCCGCAATCGATTCTCACGCCCGGGGCGCAGAGCCGGCGCGCTGCGTCGACGCGCTCCTTGACAAGGTCGACTCCGCATAGATTCTGAGGCTGTGCGCCCCAATTTATCAGTTGCCGCGTCCAGTCTCCGCTGCCGCAACCGATATCGAGTGCGGTTAGAGTTTCCATATTTGCATGGCCGGTTCGTCCGAGTGCCGCCAGTATCGCGCGTTCGAGTTCCTGAATCCGGTAGACGTAGCCTGGATTGAACCAGATTTTCTCGTACGCGTAATGCTTCGAGCGAACGACTGCACGCACACGTGATTGAATCAGCTCTTCTTCACGCTCCGCCCCTTCTACATTCATCGCCCTCTGCCCCCTGCTCGATTCGCGTTCGGTTGCGATTTCCTTCCGTCATCTAATTCTAGCTTCTCTGGCCGAACCAATCAGAAAAACGCGCCAAGCGGCGACTATTTATACTTGTCCTGGACAAGCATTTTCGGAAAATGCAGGCCTTCAGCGGGCAAACCGTGAAAAGCTCTTAGGCACCAGGGCACTAAGCGAAGCGGCGCGACGCCGCTTCGGCGGATCTTCCTTAGTGTCCTTTGTGCCTTTGTGGCGATCTTTTTCCCTTCTGCTTTCCAGTCCGCGGATCGTGGTTACATTCGTTAGCAAGGAGTGGTGTAGGTCAGATGCCTCGAAGCATTCGTCTCGTTTCGAACAATGATTTCAACACGGCGGCGCGGACATCGATTTCCGATGATCGCGAAGCTCTTTTACTCGACGCTTACTCGCACGCAGTCACAGGCGCGGCCGATGCGGTCAGCCCCGCGGTCGTATATATCGAGGTGCGCCACGGTCAGGATGCAAATGGCGGTAGTGGATCGGGTTTTGTGTTCACTCCCGATGGATACATTCTGACAAATAGTCACGTCGTGCACGGCGCGACGCGAATCAACGTGACGCTCGCAGATGGGCGGCGCGTGACGGCCGAGCCAGTGGGCGACGATCCCGATACGGACCTCGCCGTAATCAGGATCGGTGCGCCGGGTCTCTCGGCGGCGTTGCTTGGCGATTCGCAGGCGATTCGCGTGGGCCAGCTTGCGATCGCGATCGGCAATCCGTACGGCTTCCAGTACACGGTGACCGCAGGTGTCGTGAGCGCACTTGGACGATCGCTGCGCACGAACAGCGGGCGGCTGGTTGACAACGTGATACAAACCGACGCGGCGCTGAACCCCGGCAACTCCGGCGGTCCGCTCGTGAACTCGCGCGGCGACGTGATCGGCGTCAACACGGCGATCATCCTGCCGGCGCAGGGAATCTGCTTTGCGATCGCGATCAACACGGCGAAGCTCGTCGCGGGCCATCTGATCAAGGACGGCAAGATCAGCCGCGGCTATATCGGAATCGCGGGCCACAACGTCGTGCTGCCGCGCCGGATGGTGCGCTTCTATCGTTTCGCCAAGGACAGCGCCGTGCGAATCGCGGGCGTCGAAGCCAACAGCCCCGCGCAGCAAGCCGGAATCCATGAAGGCGACGTGATGGTCGAGTTCGACGGCACCGCAATCGCGGGAATCGACGACCTGCAGCGTGTGCTGACGGCGGAGAAGATCGGCGCAAAGATTCCGATCACGCTGATTCGCGGTACTGAGAAGGTGAGCCTTGAAATAACGCCGGCCGAGGCTCCGCGTCGTCAATGATCGGCGGGCAGGCGGAAGAATTGGATCGCTGAGGCGCGAAGCGAGGCGGCGCAGCGCCGCCTCGTAGAAATTCTATTGCTTTGGGTTCTTAGTGTCTTCGTGGTGATCTTTTTCTGCTTCTGATCTTTGCCCGCCTCAGGCGATTTTCAGGATGCTCTCAGGATGCTGGACGTTGGGATCTACGCCGGGCGCCATTTCATATAGTACTGACTTGTCCACGACGAGTTGGCCGTCGTCGCCGACGTAAATCTTGAACCGATCCATTGGGCGCGGCGCGGGGCCTTCGAAATTCAGCCCGCTGATGTAGTAGCCCGAACCGTGGCACGGGCACTTGAACTTCTGCTCCGCCTTGAGCCATCGCGGCGTGCATCCGAGATGCGTGCACTTGGCGAAGATCGCGTAGAAACCCGCCTTGGTGCGGATAATCCAGGTACGATAGTCCTGCTTATACTTCTCGCTGACTTCGCCTACTACGTAATCGTCGGGATAACCGGCCTTGAATTTCGAAGGCGGCAGGAACAGCACGCGCGGGAACGCCGAGCGCAGCGCGGCTAGCAATCCGACGAGCGAGAATACGCCGAATCCCGCCCATCCCAGCCTGCCCAGGAAGTCGCGACGGCTCCACAGGGAGCCGATTTCGGCCTTTTCACGGTCGCGCTTGGAGCGCTCGCGAGCCTGTTCGGCCTCGCGCCACTTTTTGAGCTCTTCGGGGTCGGTCGGAATCTGAGGTTTGGGTGCAGCAGCCATCTAAACCGAAATCCTCCCATCTGGCGACGAACCACTTCAATCGCCCTCATCGAATTGGACGGATGTGATTAGAGAAAATTCTATGACGGAAAAGGGTGGATGATTCAAGGCAAATCGATGCACCGCGGTATTTTGCCGTGATGCATCGAAGAGAAAATTGCCGCTCGATGCGGCTTAATGAAGTGCTGGCTGACTCGAGGGAGGAGCTATCGGCTGTTCAACCGGAGCCTGGACTACGCCGTAGCGCGGACGCGCCGTGGGCGCACCGGAGACCGGAGCGGGAATCGGGCTCGAGCTCTCGGCTGTGAGCGAATTATCCGGGATGTATGCGATCGGCGGCGGCGGTCCGTTCTCGTCGGCATCCGCCGGCTTGTAAATGAACGATAGCGGACCCTTGGTGGCGCTCCACTTCAGCGGCCGCGCGATACCCCACTCTACCGCCCATCCGATTGGATAGAGCACGTAGCTCGCAATCGCGAGCGGCTGGGAATCTTCGTCGGTGTAGTCGTCAGGGTGCTGCCGGTCCTCGACGAAGCTCTGCGCATGAGCGAATTGCGGCGCCAGCAGAAACAACGCCGCGGCAATAACCATCGCTGCTCGCTTCATGAGCTCACTCTTTCCGATCCGCGCCGACTAAGTCAACCGCCGAAACGTATCGGGGGCGTAGGGATCGGATACGTTCTTGCCTTGTTCGGCGCACGCGCGCAATTCTGATTGCGATGGCATCACGATTCCGCTGCTCGAAGATGACGGCTGGTGCGATCCTGACCGCCGCCACGGCCCTGCTTTTGTTCGCAATTTCCAGTGCGATCGCGGCAAGCGTTTCGCCCGCAGGCGCGATCGTTTACGTCGGCACCGACTCCAACATCTACTATTGCGACGGCAACTGCGGCGAGCCGCAATGCATAACCTGCAAAGGCGAAGGCGCTCACGTGATGCGCCAGCGCGAGACCGGCATCTTGCGCGCCGCGTTCGATCTCGCCCAAGCCGAGCATCCCGAGGAATCGCACACCGAATACGGATGGCCGACGTTCTCGCCCGATGGCAAACAGATCGCCTACTCGTCAATCGATGAGAAGCCCGACGGCTCGACCTATGCCGTCTGGGTCTATGACATCGCCAAGCATCAGGCGACGCAGATCTTCGAGAGCCGCAGTCAGCGAATCGTGTACGTCGATTGGCTGAGCGACGGACGCCATCTCTCATTCCTCCTCGGCGAGCCGCAAGGGCTAAGCCTCATCCTCGCGGAAGTGAAGGAAGGCGCGCCGGTACGGATCGTCACGACCGGGATGCCACTTTATTTCGATTGGAGTCCGGACGCTGACCAGGTCGCGGTACATACCGTCGGCCTCAACTCGGATCGCACCGAACAGGTATCGCTGATTTCGGTAACGCCCAGCAGCCAGAGGGTCGTCAAGGTCTTGTCGAGCGGACGCACGCCCTTCAAGACGCCGTGCTGGTCGCCCGACCATAAGCGCTTCGCGTACATCGCGAATTATCACGCCGAGGCGAACCTGCTCATCGCCGACGCCGACGGCAAGAATGCGCGCTCAATCGTGAGCCTGCCGGTGGGCGAGAACAGTTTCATCTGGTCGCCCGACTCTGCACATATCGCCTACTCGACGGCGATCACGACCGACGAGCCGGTCTATCATGGGATTCGTGTGGTCGATATCGCGAACGCAACGTCGAAACTCATCACCAAGGACGATGTCGCGGCGTTTTTCTTCGCGCCCGACGGTAAAACGATCGCCTATATCGGCGTGCCGGCCGAGAAGCCCTATTACACCTGGGGCGTCGTCAGCACCGACGGTAGTAAAAGCCGCAAGCTGATGAACTTCCTGTCGACGCCTGACGAATCGACCGCCTATCGGTTTTTCGATCAGCTCGCAGTGTCGCACTCGATCTGGGCGCCCGATTCCTCGGCTTTCGTCTATGCCGGCGTGCCGCTCGCCGGCGAGGCGGGACCGGCAACCGGAATCGCGCCGCCGCCGATGGTCTGGGTCGTGCCAGTCGACGGGGCCAAGCCGCGCGCGATCGAGCAGGGCGTGCTGGCCTTCTACGCGCCGACTGCGCCGAAGTAGTGCCGCGGCGCTATCTTGAGCGGCCCGCGACTCGCGCCCTCACGCCCACCGGTGGCTTCCTCAAGGGCATCGCATTTTCGCTGAACCCGTACGTTGGATGCGCCTTCGGCGACGCGGGCGGATGCCCTTACTGCTACGTCAGGATGCTACCCGTTGCGCGCTCTGAGCGGGGGCCGTGGGGCTCATGGGTGATTGCGAAGTCGAACCTGGCCGAGCGCCTCGAGCGCGAGCTGATAGCTCTGGAAGCGGCGGCGCGCGCATCGCAGACAACCATCTTCATGTCGAGCGCGACCGATCCCTACCAGGGCTTCGAGCGCAAGCTCGGTCTCACGCGCGCGGCGCTCGAGGTCATCGCGCGGCATCCGATACGGCGGCTTCTGCTACAGACGCGCAGCCCCGTCATCGAGCGCGACATCGACCTGATCGCGAGCATGGGCGAGCGCGTGATCGTATCGATCACGTTGGAGACCGATGACGACACGGTGCGCCGCGCGCTAACTCCGACCTCGCCAGGAGTTGCGCGCAGAGTCCGCACGGCAAAAATGTTCCGCGAGCGCGGCGTGCTCATGCAGCTCGCGATCGCGCCGATGATGCCGAATCACGCCGAACGCTTCGCCGAGATCGCCGCAGGATGCGCCGACCGCGTGATAATCGACACCTACTTCGACGGCGACGGCTCAAAGGGCCGCCGCTCCCGCGCGCTCGGGATCGGAGAGCTGTACAAGAAGCTCGGCTACGAAGGATGGTTCCACCCCGGGGCCGAGCAGGAATTGATCGCCGCAATGAAATCCCGTCTCGGCGAAGACCGCGTCCTGTTCAGCAAAGAAGGCTTCACCGCCGTCTGACAATATCGAAACCGATCTCTGAAAATCCCTCCCCCCTGACCAGGGGAGCCGGCGGCGGTATCGCTGCGCCGGGTGAGGGTTGGCTGAATTTCTGTTCTGCCGATGCATTTCCAAGATCCAGAATGCCCTCACTCTCGCCCTCTTCCTGGTCAGGGAGAGGGGATCAGAAAGTCAGCAGAATAGAATTGGCGCCTGTATAGCGAGCGCTATCGCGATCCGGCTATCGTCATCACTCGATGGCTCGACTTCGGAAAGCGGCGCGGATTTGGGCTCGCCCTAAATCGCAGGAACTCGCGCAGAGCGTGATGGTTGCGGACGACCGGCCCGTGTTCACGATCAATCCGCCGGCGATTTTCGGCCGCCGCGCGCCGCTCGAAATCGAGATCGGCGCCGGCAAGGGCGAGTTCATTATCGAGCGCGCGCGAACGCTGCCCGATCGCGATTTCCTCGCGGTCGAACTCTCCGCGACAATCGTCAAAGTGCTGGCCGTTCGATGCGGCCGGGCCGAGCTCGGTAACCTGCGCGTGGCGCGGATGGACGCGCGCACGCTCGTCAACCTAATGCTCGCGGACGACAGCGTCGCCGCCTACCACGTCTATTTCCCCGATCCGTGGCCCAAGGAGCGGCACTTAAAACACAGATTGTTCACGCCGCGTTTCAGCGCCGGATTGTTTCGCACCCTCGAGCCTGGCGCCGCGGCCTATGTCGCGACCGACGTACGCGAGCGCGCAATCGAGATCTTTCCGCTGATGGAAGGTGCGGGGTTCCTGCGCGCGGCCGAAGTGCCGCCGGGCGCCAGCGAGACCGGCTTCGCCCGTAAATATATCGCGGCCGGGAAGCCTCTCCACGCAGCGGCTTTCCGAAAGCCGCGCGAAAATTAAAGACGCTATAACATCGGCCAGCATGGTTCGGCTGTCGATTTCAAGAGAGCATAGGCTTGCGATGCTAACCTGCGTTGAATAACCTTTTTGCGGCTACGGAATGAAGCGAGTCTTAGCGATAGTGACGGCGTTGGCATTGCTGTCAGCGGCGGGGTGTAGCCTGCGCAAGAAGCCAACCGGCGAGGACTATTACGCCCAAGGCCAGGCCAACTTCCAAGACCACGAATACAAGGCCGCCGTCGAGAACTACCAGAAGCTGATCGACGAGTACCCTTTCAGCCCTTATGAAGAGGACGCCGAGCTGAAGATCGGCCTCGCCTCCTACCAGGAAAAGGAATACGCCGAGGCCATCGCCGCCCTGGACGACTTCCAGCGGATGCATCCGACCAGCAAGAAGCTCGACCTCGTCACCTACTACATCGCGATGAGCTACTACGACCAGATCGGTCGCGAGGACCAGGACCAGAGCAAGACCGAGGCGGCGCTTAAGCGCTTCGAGGAAATCGAGCAGCGCTTTCCCGAGGGCAGCTTTGACGAGCTCGCCCGCGAGCACGTCGCGGTGTGCCGCGAGATGCTGGCGCGGCACGACATGGTGGTGGGCAGTTTCTATTACAAGCGCGCCAACTTCCGCGCCGCCGAATCCCGCTTCGCCGAGCTGATGCAGAAATATCCCGACACCCCGGTTGCGCCCGACGCGCTATGGGATCTCGGCGTCGCGCTGGAAAAGGAAGGCAAAAAATATTCTGCCGCGCAGGCCTTCGCCGCGCTCGAAAAGCATTATCCGCATACGCCGTATGGACCGAAGGCGCGCGTCGAAATGCGCAAGCTCCATCAGGCGATCGATACCGAAGAAGATCCGCTGCCGATGGTGCTGGCGGAGACCGGGTATCCGACCACGCAGACCGATGGCAGCGACGGCGTCACGGTTCGCCAGCGGAGTTCCGACCTCGCCTCGAGCGGCGGCAGCAATTCCACGCTGTACGGCGAGGATGGACTGCCGATCCTGACTGCCTCGAACGACAAGCATGGCGGCACTGCGACCGACGCCGGCGGATCGCTCGGCGGCGCAGGCAGCGCGGGGTTGCCCTCCGGCACGTCTGCTCCAGCCTCAGGTGGTGTCGCGTCGGCGCTGGCGGCGTCAGGCACCGCCGCGGCGGGTGGATCGACCCAGGCACCGTCACCGGCCGGCGTCGCATCTAAGATCGCGTCCGCAGCGCTGCCCTCGTTCTCGCCGCCGCCGGCACCGGCGCGCGCCACATCTTCAGGTGAAGAGTTCGGCGCTGCGTTTCAGCAGCAGCAACCGCAGCCGCCGCCATCGGCGCCGAGCGGATCCGCACCGATGGTTCCCGGCGCAGATATGATGGCGCTCAACACTGCCAACACCGCGCCGCCGCCGAGCGAATCGTTACCGACCCAGGTCACGCCGCCGCCAGCGGAAACCGCCGATTCATCGGCACCGCCCAGCTACGGTTCAGGCCTCGGTCATTCGTCAATGCAGCCCGCGAGTCCGATTCAGAGTGACACTGCGCCTGGTTCGATGAGCGCGCTCGCCAACGCGCCCGCGCCCGAGACCGGTGCGGCGACGTTGAAAAAGATCCGGCTGTCGTCGAACGATCCGCCGCTGACGGTAATCTTCGATCTCACTGGCCCCGTGAGCTTCGAGAAGAGCATGGAGCAGAACAGCGACGGCACGATCGTGACCGTCGTGCTCAAGGACGTAAAGCCCGACGCCAGTATCGCAAGCCATGTGGCCTTCAACCGCTCGATCTTCAAAGACTGCGATATCACCAGGGACTCCGATAGGACGACGATCACGCTGAACATGCAGCCGATCATCAGCTACTCAGTCGTGCCCCTCCAGGAGCCCGCGCGCCTGCTCGTGACCTTCACGCCGCAGAATCCGCCCGGCTCGGAGAAAACCAGCGCCAACAACTAAGCGCGGCCTCGTCCTCACGTGCAGACCAATCGAACGTTGCTGGCGGTAGGAATCGGCGAGATCCTTCTCGGGGTATTCCTTATCGGAGGTCGATATCGGAATCCGCTGCCGATCGGCGCGACGATTCTTTTTCTCTCACTGGCTCTTGTTTCGGGAATCGGATGCGGGATGCGCTACGCGCGCGGTGAATGGGGCATGGTCAGGATCGTGCGCTTCGGAATCCTGTGGCCAATAGTCACGGCAATTCTCGTCGGCGTGTCACTTGCCGCGGTCGTGCACTACAGCGATATCCAGCCGACGATAATGCTCGCCGCGATCATGTCGGAAATCGTGTTCATCACGGGCGTGCTCTCGCGCACCCGCGCGACGGCCGCCGGCTAGCAGAACACGTCGTCGAATTTGATCCCGACGAAGTTCAACACCACTTCCGTATAGACCTTGAGTCCCCACTGAAAGCCGTCGATCGGAATCCGCTCGTCGTTGCCGTGAAATAGCGAGCCGAATGGAACGTGGCGCTCGAGTTTGACCGGCGAGAATCCGTAACACGCCGCGCCGAGCAGCGAATAGAACTTGTTGTCGGTCGCTCCCGGGATCATCCACGGGATTGCGCGCGAGCCTGGATCGTTGGCCTCGACACGCTCGCGAATTAAATCGAAAAGCGGAGTGTTGGCGCTGGTCTCGACCGGTGGCGCGGTGCGGAGCAGCTCGAACGTCGGCTCGGGGCCGACGATCGCGCGCAGCTCGGCCATGAAGCTCTCCGGATCCTCGCCCGGCAGCGTGCGCCCGTCGAGCACGAGCGTCGCTTCGCCTGGAATCACGTTGTCCTTGTAGCCGGAGTTGAGAATCGTCGGCGAGACCGTGTTGGAGAGCATTGGGGCGAAGAGCGCGCCCGCGGCTTCGATCTGAAGCCCCATTTCCTTGAGCGCATTGCGCACCACCGGATTGACCTTCTGCCGCATCGGCGTTTTCGTGATCTTCGTGATCAGCTCCGCCATCCGCGAGATCGCCGTGTCGCGCCGCGGCATCGAGCCGTGTCCCGGCGGCGCCGTGACTTTCATCTTCACCGTGACGAAACCCTTCTCCGCCACCTGGATCGGATAAAAGCGGCGCGGCCCGACGTGCACGGTGAAGCCGCCCACCTCGTTGAGCACGAACGCGGCGCGCACGAGGTCCGGATAACGCTCGACGAGAAACTTGGCGCCGTCCTCGGAGCCCGCTTCCTCGTCGGCGACGGCGGCGAGAATCAGATCGCGGTCGGGCGCGACGCCCGCGCGCTTGAGCGCGATCATGAGCATCAAGTCCATCGCACCCTTGGACTTCATGTCGATCGAGCCGCGGCCCCATAGGCAGCCGTCGGCGATTTCGCCGCTGAACGGCTCGCGTGTCCATCCTGAGCGCTCGACCGGAACAACGTCGGTATGCGAGGAGAGCATCAGCGCGCCTTTGGTCGAATCGCGTCCAGCGATCTTTGTCACGAGGTTGGCGCGGGTCGGCGCGCCCTCGCGAATGACGCATTCAATACCGTCGCGGCCGAGCACGCCTGCGATGTAATCGACGGCGATCCGCTCGTTGCCGGGAGGGTTGGTGGTATCGAGGCGGACGAGCGCGCGGAGCTTGTCGAGCGCTTCATCCTGGAAAGTCTGCCATGAGGTCTTCATCGAAACCGGCCTTCAATCGAAGTTAAATTGGCGTCGATTATCATGGCAGGCGCGCAAACCGAATGACACTTCGCGCACGGTGGCGTCGCCGATCAAGTGCGGATAGGCTCTGGAAGCCATGTCATCCGCGATGCAAATAGTCGCCGTCGAACGCGTGCTTGTCGCGGTAGCGAATCTCGATGAAGCAAGATCGAACTGGTCGCGCGCCGGCTTCGCGATCGCATCGGGCAGCTTCAGCGACGGCGGCCTCGAATTCGCGCGGATGGCCACGGGAGCGGTCGAGATCGATCTGGTCGGCCTTTTACCCGGAGAGCGAACAAGCGCGCTCGCCGAGCCAGTCGCGGCCCGAATCGAAAACGGCGGCGGGATCATCGGCTGGATCTGGGGTCTCGGCGAACCGGCATCCGAGAGTGCGCAGCGCGTCACGATCGTTCCCGGCTCGCGCGAGAGCGGCGAGATTGCCGACCTCGTGCCGAGTGCATTGCCCGGAGTGTTCACGGCGGCGCTCGAGATCGATGGCGATCTCGAGGCGAGGCGCGCACGCCTCGCGACGAAGTGCGGCTCGAATCCGAACACGGTCGACTATCTCGAGCACATCGTCGTGATGACGCCGGATCTCGAACACGCGATCTCCCAGAGCGCGGCGATCGGCGTTCCATGTAAGCGCATCCGCGAACTCGGCAACGGCACGCGGCAGGCGTTTTTCAAGCTCGAACAGACTGTGCTGGAAGTCGTCGGCCCGTCGCGCGGCGAGCCCGGATGCTGGGGCCTCGCGCTCATGTGCTCGGACATTCACACGGCCGTCGCACACGCGCGCAATTCCGGTTTGCAGGCGACCGAACCGAAGGCCGCGATCCAGGGCGGCCTCATCGCGCGAATCATCGAGCCGCTCGACGGCGTCGCCATCGCCTTCATGCAGTCCGGCCCGCGCCGCGATACCTAAGCTACCTGCCCTTGAATTCGGGCGGGCGCTTGCTCATGAACGCCTGCAACCCTTCCTGGAAATCGCCGGAGCGAAAGAGCGTCAGCAACTGCATCAGCACATGATGCGAGTGCGATTCGAAGTCCTGGCTGAGGCCGTGGCGGTAAAGCCGCTTGATCGCGCGCACCGCGAGCGGAGCATTGGCCGCGATCTTCGCCGCCCACGTTTCGGATTCCTTCATGAGATCGTCGTGCGGGACCACCTTGTTGGCGAGGCCGAATTCGAGCGCCCGCTCGGGCGTGATGTCGTCGGCGATAAATCCGATCTCGCACGCCTTGGACCATCCGACCAGACGCGGCAGGTACCACGTGCCGCCGCTCTCGGGCACGATGCCGCGCTTGGCGAACGCCGGCACGAGCTTGGCGCGATCGCTCATGATTCTCAGGTCGCATCCGAGCGCCATGTCGAAGCCGTAGCCTGCCGCCGGTCCGTTGATCGCGCAGATAACGGGAACGTCGATTCGGTTGAGCGTGATCGTCGGCAGGTCGCGCGTGCTGACGTGCGAGGCGCCGCCTGAAAGCCCCGCGCCGATTCCTTTGCCGGCGGCGGTGTCCTTGAGATCGAGGCCGCTGCAGAACCCGCGCCCCTCGCCGGTCAGGATAATCGCGCGAACTTCCTTGTCGTCGTCATACTCGCGAAGCCGGTCGTTGAGCGCGGAAAGCATCTCGACGCTGATCGCGTTCATGCGATCGGGCCGGTTGAGCTTGATGATTCCGATGTGATCGTGTTTTTCGGCGAGCAAGTCTGCCACGTGCGGCGTTCCTCCGAGGAGCGATGGTTTCAACCTAGCGCATCGCGCTCAGGCTGACGAATACCCCTTAAAGCAAGGCGTTCGTCGCAGCGCATCATGGGTTATCGCTGCGTAAGCAACACTTCTGATCCAAATCGCGAACGCAGCTAGACTTGGAGCTTGCAAGAAGAGCGCTTCCGAGCAGATGGAAGCAGAAGCGTTGCGGCAAGAGGAACAGCTCATCCCGGCGCGCGTGCGCGAGATCGTTGGGGGCGCAAGCAGACCGCATAGGAAAAGATCTGGTTCAATCCCGGCTACATCTATCGAATCCAGGAGCTGGGGCGCGCGGTTCTCTCTGCGCTCAAGCGCCGGAAGCGCAGCGTGACTGGAAGGCAATCCGCGTCGCGATCGCGCGATGCGCCGAACTATACGGGCTCCTCGATGCGCACCTGGCCGGCCGGATATCGACAGGCCCGCGCTTGCCAGCGTCGAGCAATGGTACCTGCAACTGTCGTCGCGTGCCGCGTATCGCGAGCTCGTGATGATCCCGTTCGAGGACTTGCGCGGACGCCTCGCCTTCTGAGCCATCATGGCGCCACTGAGAACTGCCAGTTGTACTTCTTGCCACTGGCGGTCATCTCGACATTGTAGCTGGCTCCCGGTTTGAGCGGCTGCCGTGGAATCACGACGACTGTGCCGAAGGCATTGAGCGACGCGCGGGCGGCAGCCTGGATGGCGGGGTCGGGGTTGGTGTAGGTGCTCGAATCGAAGCCGCAGGCCTCGACCTCGTCGCCCGAGTCGGCCTCTTTCAGCGAGTAGTTGTCGAGTTTGATCGCGATGAAATTGCCGAGTTGGAGCGTGATCGGCACGCCCGTAGGCTTTTGGTAATCGGGGCAACTGCTGAGCGGATTCGGCACTTCCATCGTGAACCACTTGAGCGCGAGCGTGGCGCCGTCGGGCGGAAACGCGACCGGGATCTTATACATCGTCGTCGCGGCGGCGTGCTCGACGTCGGTCTGCGCATTCATCGCGGCAACGCACATCTGATTCTCGCACTGCTGTGCGTAGCCGACTCGCTCGAGGCGCGGGCTCAGCAGCGGCAGGCGATGAAACGCGCCGGTGATCCAGTCATCGATCGCCCACGTTTCCATATGTTGCTTATAGCTGCCTCTCCACCACATGAAGTCAACATCGCTATGCTGTGCGGCGTAAAGGCCGTCCGCCGAGTAGCCCGGTTTGTCGCTCGATTCCTGGTGCATCTCGAGGCCCGGCATGATGCCGTGCATGATGTCGTCAGCATAGTTGGTGAAAAGATACGCCACGTGCTTCGCGTCGGCTGTAGCAAGCGAGTCATCCTCGCCCGCGGGCGCGAGCTTGGCCATATCGCGATACGAATTGAGCCGCTGGAGCCATTCCGGCGCAGGCGCCGCCGCGGCTGAATAAACCGGGACCGAGCTATTACCGGCCGATGCCGACGGCGCCGCGCTGCTCGCGGTCTTCGCTTCGAGCGATTGCCTGATCGCCACCGTCGCAGTGTGAATCGGCCGCGGGCCGAGGAAGTAGCGCGCCGCGGCGAAGCCCACGGCGAACATCGCGAGGAGCGCGATCGCGAGCATTGGCCGCGTGCGTCTGCGCGCGATCGTTGCACCGGTCAGAAACGCAAAGCGCATCGCGCCGAAGCGAACTTCGTCGCCGGGCTTTAGAATCGCCGCGCCTTTGATGCGTTTGCCGTTGACGATCGTGCCGTTGGTCGAATCGAGATCGGTGAGCGTGAAGCGCCCGAGCCGCCGCGCGATCGTCGCGTGATTGCGCGACACGGTCGTATCGTCGAGAACGATGTCGTTGCTGCGATGGCTGCCGACTTTCAAGAGCGGCTTGTCGAGCGGATACTCCGCGCCGCCGCCGATCGCCACCAGCCGGCCTTTGACCTCCCCCGTCGCGCTATCGCCGCGCGCAGCCTCAGGCTGCGAAGCCATCGCGTGTGCCCATTTTCATCGTGATCGGTCTGATTTGAATAACGCCGCTTGCAACGCGCAGGTTACACATCGAGGCGCGATCACTCGAAGCTGCCGAGGTTCCAGAATTTTCCAATGTTGTGACGCGCGCGCTCGAGCATCCGATCGGCGCGCTCTCCCCCTTCTTCGACCGCGATCGGCTCGTCCGCGAAATGGCCCAATTCTTCAAGCACAGCCTTGCCCGAGTTGGTCAGCCCCTCGATGTCGTAGCCGCCTTCGAGCGCGGCCGCGAACTTGCCGCCGCACAACTCAGCGGCGAGCCGCTTCACCCGCCGCGTCATCTTGAGGAACCCGTCTTCAGTCACCTGCATCGAGGCGAGAGGATCGCGATAGTGCGCGTCGAAGCCCGATGAAATCAGGATGAACTCCGGCTTGAACTGGCGCGCGATCGGCACCAGGAAGCGGTCGAACACGCGCATGTATTCGGCGTCGCCCCACTCCGCCGCCATCGGCGCGTTGACGTTGAAGCCAAGGCCCGCGCCGTAGCCCATCTCCTGCAGCGAGCCGGTGCCGGGATAGTGCGGATACTGATGCGTCGAAAAATAGAGCACCTCATCGGACTCATAGAAGATGTCCTGGGTACCGTTACCGTGATGCACGTCCCAATCGACGATCATCACGCGCCGGAGCTTGCGCGTGCGCACCAGCCATTCGGCGGCAACCGCGACGTTGTTGAAAAAGCAGAAGCCCATCGCGCGATTCGGCAGCGCATGATGCCCCGGCGGCCGCACCATCGCGAACGCGTTGTCGGCCGCGCCATCCATTACCGCCTCGACTGCCGTGACAACGCCGCCCGCCGCGAGCATTGCGGTCGCATACGAATCGCGGCACGTATGGGTATCGGGATCGAAGTCGTAGCGCTCGACCTTCGCGGTCTGCTCCATCTGCTCGATGTAGTCCGGGAAGTGGCACATGGCGATTTCTTCGGTCGTCGCGGCGCGCGGGGAAATGAATTTCAAATCGGGCCGATGGATCGTCTCGGCCATCTCGATCATCGCTTCCAGCCGCTGCGGTCGTTCTGGATGGGCCCGGCCGGCAAAATGCTTGAGGTAGGCCTTGTCGGTTACAACCGCGGTCTTGAGCATCGTTGACTCCGGGCGCTGGTGTTATGATGATTTGCGAACCTGAGCGGAACGATTCGCGCGTCCATGAAGGCTGACTCTATCAAAACGTGGACGGGCGAATCAGCCGGGATGTTATGGAAATAATCGTGCTGCTGGCGATTGCGTTGATCGTGCTCGGGCCCGAGCGCATGCCCGAGATGGTGCGCGCGGCGGCCAAGGTCCTGCGCGAGTTGCGCTCTGCCAGCAACATGGTGATGCGCGAGCTGAGCGAGGGTCTCGATGACGACCTGACCACGATGCGTCCGGCGCGCCGCGTCGAACCCGAGCCGCCAAAACCCGTCGAACCGCCCACCGAAAAAACATAGCCGCTTCGCACAGATCGTGGCCAGCGAGCATAGCAATACTCCAGTCGTGGTCGAGGAAAGCTCGTCCGAGGCGCGGATGCCCCTGGTGGAGCATCTGACCGAGCTCCGCACGCGGCTGATCTGGTCGTTCGTGGCGATCGGCGTTGGCTTCGCCGTCGCGTACCTCTTCGCCGACAATTTGTTTTCGGCGCTGACGTGGCCGATCCGCGATGTATCGCATGGCAAGGTGCTGCTGATCGGCACGGGCGTCGCCGAGGCATTCTTCACAAAAATCAAGGTTGCGCTGATCGCCGGACTGTTCATCGCGAGCCCGGCGGTGTTCTACGAAATCTGGAAATTCGTCGCGCCCGGGCTCTACGAGAAAGAACGCAAGCTGGCGCGACCGTTTGTCATCTTCGCGTCGTTGTTCTTTGCGCTGGGCGGATACTTCTGTTGGGCCGTCGTCTTCAAGATCGGCTACGCATTTTTCCTGAGCCAGTACGCGAGTATCGGAATCACCCCGACGATTCGTATCAGCGAATACCTGGCGTTTTCGTCCAAGCTCCTGCTCTCGTTCGCGATCACCTTCGAGATGCCGATCTTTGCCTTCTTCTTCACGAAACTCGGCCTGATTGATTACACGATGATGATTCGCTACTTCCGCTACGCAGTGCTGGCGATCTTCGTCGTCGCCGCGGCGATTGCGCCGCCGGACATGATCTCGATGTTCCTGCTAGCGATTCCGCTGCTGCTGCTCTATGGCCTCAGTATCGGAGTGGCGTATTTCTTCAAGGCCGAGGCACCCGCACCGAAGTCCGTGCCGGCGGCGCCGGAGGGTACCGAAACGGTCTGAGGCGAGCGGCATCTTAGGCGAAGCATCTGGGGCCGGGAGGGTCCCGGGAAGGTTCTGCCCTATGGCTACATTGCTCGACAAACCAGTCGCATCAGGCGCGCCCGGAATCCATCCGCGATGGACGCGCAGCGCCAAGGACGTCGTATGTACGGCTTATTCATCGGTAAGCCGCGTATGGTTCACCGCCTCCAACGGCGTGTTGAACGAGATCTACTTCCCGACTATCGATCAGCCGCAAGTGCGCGACCTGCAGTTCCTCATCACCGATGGCGAGACGTTCTTCCACGAGGAACGGCGCCATCTGATTTCAAAGACCGAGTACCTGTCCGAGGCCGGGCTCGGTGTGCGTATCCAAAGCCACGATCCCAACGAGCGCTACAGTATCGTCAAGGAAGTTCTCGCCGATCCGCATCAACCATCGGTCATCATGCGTGTCACGCTCGAGGGCGATCCCGATCTGCTCGCGAAGCTGCACATGTACGCGATTCTCGCGCCGCATCTCGAGGTCGGCGGCGCCAACAACAACGGCAATGTCACGCAGATCGTTGGCCACGAATTTTTGACCGCTCACAAGGCCGACGCGTGGTTGGCTTTCGGCGCGTCGGCACCTTTTGCTAAGCGCTCATGTGGCTACGTCGGCACGACTGACGGATGGCAGGACATCAGACACAATCTGGGGCTCAGCCACGAGTTCGCCGCCGCGCTTGACGGTAATATTGCGCTCACCGGCGAGATCGATTTGCGCCGCGGCTATACCTTCAAGCTCGGCATCGGTTTCGGCCGCACGCTCCATCGTGCGGTTACTACACTTTTTCAGTCACTCGGCACGCCCTTCGAGGAGCATCACACGCGCTTTCTCGAGCAATGGGACCGCGCCTCGCGCCATATGCATCCGCTGGAGAAGTGGGCCGGCGATGGCGGCTCGCTTTATCGCCGCTCGCGCGAGCTGCTGCTCGCTCACGAGGACAAGAACTATCCAGGCGCGATGATTGCCTCACTCAGCATCCCGTGGGGCGAAGCAAAGGGCGACGAGGATCTCGGCGGATACCATCTGGTGTGGACGCGAGATCTCGTCAACAGCGCGACCGGACTAATCGCCTCGGGCGACACTGCCACTGCTTTACGGGCGTTAATCTACCTCGCATGCTCGCAGCGGCCCGACGGCGGCTTCCCGCAGAACTTCTGGATCGACGGCGAGCCGTACTGGAACGGTATCCAGCTCGACGAAGTTGCCTTTCCAATCATGCTTGCCTGGCGGCTCAACCGCCTCAACGCCCTCAAGGATTTCGATCCCTATCCTCTGGTCCGCTCGGCCGCGGCGTATCTCATCATGCACGGCCCCGCAACGCCGCAGGAACGCTGGGAAGAGAACAGCGGCTACTCGCCCTCGACGCTCGCCAGCAACATCGCGGGATTGATCTGCGCTGCGGCCTTCGCACGCGAGCGCGGCGACGAGCTGACGGGCCGCTTCCTCGAGGAATACGCTGACTTCCTCGAATCGCACATCGAGCAGTGGACTGTTACCAACCACGGAAAGATCGTCCCCGGCATCACGCGCCACTATGTGCGTATCAATCCGATTTCCGCCGACGATCCGAATCCCGACGAGACGCTCGACGGCAAGATGGTCCATATTCAGAATCGCCCACCCGGCTCGCAGGCGGATTTCCCCGTCGAGGAAGTCGTTGATGGTGGATTCCTGGAGCTCGTACGCTATGGGATTCGCAACGCCAACGATCCGCTGATGACAGATTCCGTGCACGTGATCGATGCCGCAATCCGCACCGATCTGCCCCAGGGTCCATGCTGGCGGCGCTACACGCACGACGGCTACGGGCAGCACGATGACGGCGGTCCTTTCACCGGATGGGGCCGCGGGCGGCCGTGGCCGCTGCTCACCGGCGAGCGCGGGCATTACGAGCTCGCGGCGGGCCGCGACATTATGCCGTATCTGCTTGCGATGGAGGCCTTCGCCAACTCGACCCAGCTATTGCCCGAGCAGGTATGGGACGGCGACGACATCCCACGTGCGCTGCTATATCGTGGACGCCAAACCGGCGCCGCCATGCCGCTGATGTGGGCGCATGCGGAGTACATCAAGCTTCTCAGGTCGCGCGCCGACGGCGGCGTGTTCGATCTGATTCCGGAAGTCTCGCGCCGTTACCTGGAAAGCCGCGCTCCGCGCCGCCCGTTCGAGGTCTGGAAGCATAATCGCCGCGCGCGCTCGATTCCGGCGGGCGGCCTGCTGCGCATCCAGGCGCTTGAGCCCTTCACGTTTCACTGGAGCAGTGACAACTGGTCAACAACGCACGATAGCTTCGCGATTTCGACACCGATCGGAATCGAGTACGTCGATATCGAAGTGCCGAGTGGCGGCACGAGCGCCATCGTGTTCACCTTCAGATACGCGAACGGCGATCGCTGGGAAGGCGTGAACTTCACCGTGAACGTGACTTAGCCCTGGCCGATGTTCCGAATCTGAAAGCGGCCGTCGAGCGATTCAAGCAGCGCTTCAATCTCCCCGCGGCTTTCAGGCGCAAAATAGATCCGCAGGTGATGGCGCCGCGGATCTTCCGTGCGCATCGTCGCGAGGTTGTCGTACGACTCGACGATCGATTTGAAGAGCACGATCTCCTCCGGCGGAATCGCAATCAGCATGCTGTCGAACGCGTGAGGCACCGGCGTCATTTCGATTGCGTCATCATTCGCGGCACGGCGTAGAATGTTGGTAGAAACCTGCCCGGCTGCACTGTCGCTGGGTAGGAGGGCACTGGCGATGGCTGCAAATAATCTTCAATTTCTCCTGTTCACCCAAAGACCGACGTACGTAATTCAGTGCCTTCAATATGACATTGCGGCGCAGGGAAAATCCCCGGACGAGGCGCTGAGATCTCTAGTTTCGCTGTTCCGGGCTCAAAAATCCTACGACGAGCGAGAGGGGCAAACTCCTTTCTCAACCTTGGAGAGCACGCCGCCAGAATTTTGGGCCGTCTTCGAAAAAAGCTGGAAACTCGAAATTTCGCTCGATCTGCCTCCATACCTGAGCGCACGCCCGAGTTGCGGCTCGCTCCCTATCCGCTTGCTGCCTGACGCCTCGCTTGAATCAGCCCGATCCGCCATAGCCTAATTTCGCGGAGTCGGCGATTCTCGTAAGCCAATTCAACTGCGTCGTCGAACCGCCCATTCCAAATCTCGTCTATATCGCCAAGCCAGTCACGTTCATCTCGCGCATGGTAGCAATCAGTGGTGAAAAATTCTGTACGCGTCGGGACGGCGTCACTGCGGCTCTCGGTGCTATCGCGGTTTACTGTTTCATCACGGCCACTTAGATTCTAGCCGATGAATCTGCCGCGCGTTTTGTTCGTGACCGGCAAAGGAGGCACCGGCAAGAGCACGATTGCCGCCGCGCTCGCGATGGCGCTGGCGCGCAGGCGGCCGACGATCCTTGCCGACCTCGACGGGCGTGGCACGGCAGCCGCGATCCTCGCGGATTTCGCTCAGCCGCACGGCGCGCTCGAAGTCGTTTCGCTCAGCCCGCGCTCGGAGCTCACCGCGTTTATTGAGCGAATCGTGCCGCTGCGCGCGATTTCGCGCCGGATGCTGAAGAGCAGGACGTTCGGCTACGTCACCGCTGCGCTACCCGGCCTCGAAGCATTTCTGTTGCTGGAGCGGCTGCGAATCATGGGCGGAGATGCGGCACTCGAAGATCGTTTCGTCGTGATCGATGCCCCCGCCTCGGGCTCCGCGCTGGAGTTGCTGTCGGTGCCGCCCGGCCTCAAGGGTATCGCGCCGGCAGGAGCGCTCAATCGCCTCGCAGATTCGGTCGAGAAGTTTCTCATCGACCCGACGCGCTTCGGCGTCGTGATCACGGTAACGCCTGAGGATCTCGCGATTCGCGAGGCGATTGAAACTGCGGCCGCGATTCGGGAGCGGTTCGGCGCCGCGCCGATTTTCGCGATTATGAATCGCACGCCAGAGCAGCTCTTCGATACATCCGAGCTCGCCGCGCTTACGCCCCTGGGTGCTTACGCGGAGCTCGCAATTCGTCGCTACGCCACGCACGAGCGCGCCGTGATCGGAATCGAAACGCTGCGCGAAGCGGGGTTGGCGACGATCGTACTGCCGATGCTCTTCACGCCCGCGATGAACTTTCGTGAAGTCGCGCAATTGAGCCGCGCACTGGAGCCGGCTCTGGCCGCGGCATGACACCGGACAAACTTCTGATCGACGGCCGGCGCGTGCTGATCTGTCTCGGTCCTGGCGGCGTTGGTAAGACCACGATGAGTGCGGCGCTCGCGATTCATGCGGCGGCGACGGGACACACGGTCGATGTAATGACGGTTGATCCGGCGCCGCGGCTGCTCGATGCACTCGGGCTCGAGGGCGACGCGTCGGAGCCGCGCGATGTGCCGCTGGATCTGGTGCGCACGCCGCGCCGCGGTCACCACAAGCCCGGCCGCCTGCGCGCATTGCGGCTCGATCCCAAGCGCACCTTCGACGCGATCGTTGCGCGTTACGCGTCATCGGTAGCGGCGCGCGACGCAATTATCGCCAACGGCATTTATCGCAACCTCTCGAACGCGCTGGCCGGCGTCGGCGATTACATGGCGATGGAACGATTGCTCGAGCTCGCCGGCAACGCGAAGACGCAACTCGTCGTGCTCGACACTCCGCCCGCGGCCGAGGCTATCGACTTCCTCGATGCGCCGCGGCGGCTCCTGGAGCTGCTCAACTCGCGCGCGGTCGGCCTGCTCGGCGCGCCGGGCGGAATCCTGCGCAGCCAGCTTCGCTTTGTCGATATGGCGGCGCGCGCCGTGCTCGCGGCCTTCGATCGCGTGACGGGCCTCAACCTGCTGACTGACGTGCAATCGTTTGTGCAGAGCTTCGACGGGATGTACGCGGGATTCGCCGAGCGTGCGGAGCGCGCCCGCGATCTGGTGCGCGGCGCTGATACTTCGCTGGTCGTGGTCACGACCGCCGAGGCCGGGCGAATTGCACAGGCGGCAGACTTCGTAACCGCGCTGGAGCAGGCGGATCTCACGATCAGCGCCGTGATCGTCAATCGCGTGATGGCCGAAGTGCCCGACGCCGCGGATGTCGATGACGCGAAAATTCCCGCCGCGCTCAAGCGCAAGTTGCGCCGTAATCTCGCCGACTACGGCGCCCTTAAACGCCGCGAGGAGAACTCGCTCGACGCGCTCAAGACGAAGCTGCCGCATGGCGCGCGACTGATCGTGGCGCACGACCTTGGTCATGAGCCGCGCACACTCGCCGAGCTTGCGGCAATCGGCAAAGATTTACGATTCGGATGACGGCCGCGATTTGTGGCGCGGACGCTTCAGCGGGGCCGGCGCGGGCTTCGCGGGAGGGCTTTCGTGCGCATGCTCGTGCTCGGCCAGCCGGTCAACCTTGATGCTCAGGTTGAGAAGCTGCGAGCTCAGATGATCGAGGCGCGCCTTCAAATCGCGCACGTCCCGGCGCGAAGGCACGTTGAAGAACTCGAGGAACTGTTCGATGTTGCGATCGAACGTATGCTTGTTCTCCATGAAGCGCGCGCCCGCCCGCCCGAGGCTCTTGCGCATCTTGTCGTTCGACATCACTTCGCTGAAGAGGCTCGTGAGCCCCTCCTCGCTGAGCGAGCGGATCCTGGCGAACAGGTTGTCGTAGTCAGGACTTGCCATATGAGAAACTATATATTCACGATCAGGCGAACTTCAAAACCTCGTGCCGCAAGATTCGCGCATCAAAGGGAGGAACGTGATGGCAGCCAAAGCGATTCCTGACGGATACCACACGGTTACACCGTTGGTATTGGTTGGAGCTCCGGCGAAGTTTCTTGAATTCGTGAAACAGGCTTTCGGCGCCGAGGAGATCCTGCTGATGCGCGGACCGGATGGCGCCGTGGCTCACGCCGAGATCAACATCGGCACCTCGCGAATAATGGTCGAGCGAAGCGATTCAGAGTCGAGCCAGGGTTCCTTTTACCTGTACGTCGATGATTGCGATGATTTCCATGGGCGCGCGATCCGAGCCGGAGCTCGACCGGAACGGGAACTCACCAACAAGCTGTGGGGCGATCGAGTTGGAATGGTCAGTGATCCGTTTGGCAACAGTTGGTGGATAGCAACCCACAAAGAGGATGTCTCGCCAGAAGAGATCGGCAGACGCGCCGCCGCAGTGAATCGCTAAGCAGAGACTGCGTCGCTGGCCCTTATTGCGCGTGGCGGATGCCCTTCTGACGGGCGATTGCGAACTTCTCGCTGTCGAGCAGGGCCCTGTCGCAATCATCGCACAGGAAGTACTTCCAGATGCAATTTTCGATTCTGTCGACAATTGAACGGAGAGCGCCGGGCTGCGAGCATCCGTCGCGACTGCATTTGCTTGAGGCTGGGTCTGAGTTTGCCAATTCAGCTTGGATCCTTGTCGAAGTGACGGTCTTATTCTGCAACTATATGTGGACGGCGCCGTAGATCAAACTGATGAACTCGCTCGCGAATATCATGGCGGTGGCTTCCGGCTTCGTGCTGATGGGCTATCGCGGCCAGCCGGCCAATCTGCTCGCCACGTCGATCGTCGTCAACCTGGCGCTCGCGCCGATGACGGCCGTTATCGCGAGCCGGCGCAACCGATCTGTCCTGCGCTGGACGATCGGCGGCCTCGCGTTAGGCGCGTGGGCCCTCGCCACGGTGCTGCTCCTGCCAGCGTCGAACGAGGAGTCCCGCCCGCCGGCGCCGAAATATCCACCAACATCTGACGCCGCTTAACGAAACCGCCCGCGCTTCAGATACTTCGTCGAGCGCTTGCTGTCTGCCTTTGCCTCGCTAGCATCGTCAGCATCGTCATGAAACTGTTTTTATGCCGCCACGAAATACACCCGAAAATCGGGATAGCGGCTCAGGGGGAACTGAACCAAAGTGAAAAAAAGCATTTCGATGCTGATCGGCGGATTGATGCTGGTCTCTTTATGCGGGTGCGTCGCTTCGATGGTCGCCGAGCAGGCTGCAAATCAAGTAGCTCCGCCAACGGTCGAAAAATTCAGTTTTGATCAGTCAACGCCCGGAACTGACACTGGCACTTTGATGGTCGAAACCAGGCAGCCGACTTACCGGCTCGCGGTCAGTAACTACGCGATCAAAATCGATTCAAACGCTCCTTTGGTCGTGGCCACGCAGAGTGATGTCACGATAAAGTTGAATGCCGGCCCGCACTCCGCAAAGTTCTATGTTACCTCTTCCGATCCATCGCAGAGTGAGAAGGTCACCTACGGCCAGTCCTCGACGAAGGATATTGTCATCACCAAAGATCAAGAGCTGAAACTCAAATACACCGGCCCGTACCTATACCTTGCTTCCGGCAGCATCGAGGAAATGCAGTAGCCGCCGTCGTTACGAGCGTAACTCCTACTTCTGATGCTGCTTGATGAAGGCGGCGACCGGGACGTAAACCTCTTGCTCGGAGTTGGTTCCCACGATCACATCCAGGTGACCCCATCCCTGGAGCGTCTTCACCGCCGGAGCGGAAGTCCCGGTTGATTTCGCGCTCTCGGTGACCAGCGTTGGCCAGCTTTTTCCGAAGTTGGTGCTGGCGAACGCGATCACCGGAATCTTCGACGACTTCAGCGCCTCGAGCAGTTCCGATGTAAACGGATTGTCACCGTCCTGCACCGTCGGCCAGTAACGATCGTAGGTGATCAGCAGGCGCGCCAGCACCACCGCGTCGGACTTGCCGTCGATCGGATCTGCGAGCCCGCCCTTGCCGCCGAATACGCCCCCCGCGCCGTAAACGACGTGCTCGAGGTTCTCGCGCGCAGTCTTGTACTTGGGAATCGGCGCGGGCTGATTCGGATTGTCGATTACCATCTCGATCAGCTTTTTGCGCTTATCGTACGTGAGATGCTCACCGCCGATATCCGACGCCACATCCTTGCTCGTGCCCGCGATGAGCGGCGCACCCAGCGGGGGCATGAAGCCGTCGAGCGCGATAATGCCCGCGACGTTCTCCGGATGCATCGCGGCGTAGAGATACGCGAACTCGACGCCGCGGCTGAATCCCGCAACGAAAAGTTCGCCGCGATGCGTTTGCGATTCGACGAACTTAGCCGCCACGTCGATATCGCCCGCGAACATCTGGTTCGTCCAGTCTTTCAGCTCCGACAAACCGGACATCGGCGTCTCGGGCGGAATGAAGTGCGTGCGATAGTCCATCGACCACACCTCCACTCCCCGCTCCGCGAGATACACCGGCAGCGAATGCGCGGGATCGTCGAGCGCAACTTCGCCGTTCATGTTGGTGCCGGGAAGATATAGGACGACTGCACCCGGATTCGCGGGCGGAGTCGGACCCTTGGCCAGCAGATGAAGCCCGATGAGATCGAAGGGCGACGATCCGACGATCGCGATGTAGCGCCATTCGTAGATTCCCGGCGCACCCTTGAGTGCCGTCGCTGTGCCGACCTGCTTGAAGGTCGCCGCGCGCGCGATCGCGGGCGCTACCAACAGTATCGCTAGCAGAATCGCGATCCGGCGCGCCGCTGAACGCCTAAATTCTTGGATACGGCCGAAGCTGGAATCGCCCATGGTCCCTCCCATCACGACCGGCTGTTATAGCATCCCGCGCCCCGTAATCATCGGCGGTTGACCCTGTTCGGCGCTCATGCGAAACAGGTTGGGAGCGCTTCACACCTTCGCACGGGAGACCTTGAATGAGCAGGAAAGTCGAATTCGCGTTGTTCAGCCCGCAGGCCGGACAGAGCTGGCATCAGCTTCTCGATCGCGCCCATCGCTGCGAGCATCTCGGTTACCATTCTATCTGGCTCGTCGATCACATGTGGACGCGCGGCATGCCTGACCTCGACCATCACGAGTGTATAGCCCTGATGAGCGGGCTCGCGGCGCGCACCGAAAAAATCCGCATCGGCACGCTCGTGATGTGCAACTCGTATCGCAACCCGGCCCTGCTCGCGAAGACGCTTTGCACTCTCGATCACATCAGCGAAGGCCGCCTCGAAGTCGGCTACGGCGCGGGCTGGATGGACGAAGAGTATCGCGCCTACGGCTACGAATTCCCCTCGATGGGCGCGCGGCTCAAGATGTTCGAGGAAGGCCTGCACATCATCAAGGCGATGTTCACCCAGAAGCGCACGACCTTCGAGGGCAAGCATTACAAGGTCGTCGACGCAGCCTGTAATCCCAAGCCTATCCAGAAGCCGCATCCACCGATCACGATCGGCGGCAGCGGCGAGAAGAAGATGCTCAAGCTGGTCGCGCAATTCGCCGACCGCTGGAATATCCCGGCCGGCTACGAAAGCTTCGAGCACAAGTACAACGTGCTCAAGCAGCACTGCAAAGACGTCGGGCGCGACCCCAATACGATCGAAGTTTCGGAGCAGCTCCTGGTCTGCATCGGCAAGGACGACGCCGAGGTCGAACAGAAGTGGAAGACGGCGCAGATGCTGAAGCCGTTCGTCACCACCGGCATCAAGGGCACGCCCAAGCAGCTTATCGAGGAGCTCAAGAAACGCGTCGCGATGGGTATCACGACGTTCACGATTTTCTTCAGCGACTTCGCACCGCCGCCAACGATCGAGATGTTCGCGAAAGAGGTAATGCCGGCGTTCGCCTGATGGCCGACGCCGCGCGCGCGGCGTAAATTAATCTGGTGATTCGGATTCGGGCGCATCGGCGCATTCACTTCGCGCTCGCGATAATGGTCGCGGGCGCACTCGCGGCGTGCTCGAATCCACCCGCGCAATTCACGACGCAGCTCGATCGGCCGGGCGGAGTCGGCCCCGGCGATCCGGTGATTCACGGCGCGGCGCAGATCGGCCAGGTGACTGGAGTCTCGCCGCTCGGCGACGGCGACACGGAAGTCAGCTTCCAGGTCGAGGGCGACCACACCAAAGAGGTGCACCAGGACGCGATCATGTTGCTCAACGCGCAGCCCGGAACTCCCTCGCTCGAAGTACTGAATCAGGATGCGATGAGCCCGACAGCTCAGCCCGGGATGCGGCTCGACGGCGCGACGGATATGTACGAAGTCCAGCTCATCATGATGTCGCGCGGGCCGGGCAGCCTCGCGAGCGCACTCTCGAACGCGTCGGGCGCGTTCCCCGGCTCGAACATCGTGCAGCCATCGACCACCACGCAGCAGATGCAGCAGATGTTCTCGCAAATCACGCAGCAGACGGCAGCGATGGCGATGGCGATGTCGCCACCGAGCCAAGCCGCCGTGGCAGCGATGCAATCCGACGCAAAGGCGGTCGAGCGCCAGTTCAATCGCAACGGCAAACCCGATCAAGCCGCCAAAGTGCAGGAGCAGATGAACCAGCTCCAAACCACCTACGGCATCAGGGTCGCCCCCCCGTCAACCTCAACGCCGTAATCCAGTTTCTTCTGCACAGCTCGTCCGATGAATAGCCTCGCCCGCGGCTGACGCCGCAGGCGAAAGCCGTAAGCCGGGAGAGGCGGCGCTGGCTTGACACGATTCACTGGCGCGGGGTAGCACCGGATTCGATCCTTCTGCGCGAGGTTATTATTCGTGGACATCGACAAAATTGCGCGCGTGCGCGGATTGCGCGCCCAGCTTGACCATCCGGTGATCGATGGCGACGGTCATCTTGTCGAGCCGGCGCCTCTCTTCAATCACTACCTGCAGAAGATCGGCGGACGCGACACCGTCGAACGCTACCATCATGAGCTGCGCGAGCATCCGACCGGATCGCGCGGCGACCGCGAGCACGGCGAGATGCGCGGCGCATGGTGGGGCGTCGGCAACAACGCTTACGATCTCGCGACCGTGATGGCGCCGCGCCTGCTTCATCGCCGCCTCGACGAACTCGGCATCGATTTCGCCATCCTCTACCCGACGCTCGGCCTCGCGCTGCCTACGATTCACGACGCCGACGTTCGGCGCGCCGCGTGCCGCGCGCTCAACACGATGAACGCGGAGATAAGCGCCGACCTGCGCGACCGCATCGCACCCGCCGCGGCAATCCCGATGCATACGCCCGACGAGGCAATCTCGGAGCTTGAGCAAGCGTCGAAGCTCGGCCTCAAGGTTGCGATGGTCCCGCCCGGCGTCCCGCGCCCGATCCCGGCACTCAATGCCGAACATTCAGCAGCATTTCCCTACGCATCGTATTTCGACAATTACGGCCTCGACAGCTTTTACGATTACGATCCGCTGTGGCGCCGCTTCCAGGAGCTCGGCTTCGCCGTGACCTCGCACGGCGGCGTCGGCCTCAGGTACCTGCCGCTCGGGCGGCGCTCGCCGAGCAACTACATGTTCAATCACATCGGCGGTCACGCCTATCAGCAGGGCGAGCTGTGCCGCTCGCTGGTGATGGGCGGAGTGCCGGCGCGCTTTCCGAATCTCGCGTTCGGCTTTCTAGAATGCGGCGCGGGATGGGCCTGCGACCTGCTTCATTCGCTCGAGGAGCATTGGGAAAAGCGCAACCTCGAGGGCCTCGTGAACTACGATCCGTCGAAGCTCGATCGCAAGCGGCTGCACGAGTTGCTCGCCGAGTATGGCGGCCCGGAGTTCGTCGACGCGTCCGCGGCGCGCGGCATGTCGAACGCCTATGCCGAGGGCCTCGGGCGGCACGATCGCGACGCCGATCGCGACGAATGGCGTCTCACACAGGTGCGCGACGAGCACGACTTCGAGCGGATGTTCCGCAACTTCTATTTCGGATGTGAGGCCGACGATCCGAGCGTGTTCCGCGCGCTCGACGCGCGCGCGAACCCCTTCAAGGCGCGGCTGCAGCCGATTTTCAGCTCCGACATCGGCCACTGGGACGTTCCCGATATCGCAACCGTGCTACTGGAGAGTCATCGGCTGATAGACAAAGGGTTACTGAGCGCCGACGACTATCGCGATTTCGTTTTCACCTATCCGGCGCGACTGCATCTGAAGGCCAACCCGGATTTCTTCAAGGGCACGGTGGTCGAGGGCGCACTTACGCGGCTCGCCGCCTGAAACCGAACTAAGCAAGGATTTTTCATCATGAATGGAGCCGAGAGCCTGATTCGCACGGCGATCGCCGCGGGCGTCGATACCTGTTTTGCAAATCCCGGCACGACCGAGATGCCGCTGGTGGCGGCGCTCGACGCGGCCGAAGGGATGCGCGCCGTGCTGTGTCTCTTTGAGGGCGTCGCGACTGGCGCGGCCGACGGCTACTCGCGGATGGCTGAACGGCCCGCGCTGACTCTGGTTCACCTCGGACCCGGCTTCGCCAATGGAATCGCGAACTTGCACAACGCGCGGCGCGCGCGCTCCTCGATCGTGAATCTAATCGGCGATCACGCGACCTGGCATGCGCATGCTGATGCTCCCCTCGGCTCCGACATCGTGTCGCTCGCGACGCCGGTTTCAGGATGGGTCAAGAGCGTCCGCACCGCGGCATCCGCCGCGAGCTCGACAGCAGAGGCGATCGCAGCCGCGGGCCATGCACCCGGCCAGGTCGCAACGCTAATCATTCCATCGGATTGCCAATGGGATCTCGCAACGAGCGAGGCGCATCCGATCGCGCCGGCGGCTCTCAGAGCCATCGCGCCCGATGCCGTCCGCCGCGTCGGTGTCGCGCTCAGCCAGGCGAAGAAGCCGGCGCTGCTGCTCGGCGGCCTCGCGTTGCGCGCGCGTGGTCTTATGGCGGCGGCGCGAATCGCTGCCAAGTCAGGATGCGCGCTGATTGCTGAAACGTTCCCATCGAGACTCGAGCGCGGCGCGGGGATGCCGGCGGTTGAGCGCCTGCCGTATTTTCCCGAGCAGGCGCTCGAAATGCTCAAAGCATACGACCTTATCGTGCTCGCTGGTGCGAAGAAGCCGGTCGCATTCTTCGGCTATCCGAATCTACCGAGCAGCCTGATTCCCGAGGGCAAGCGCGTCGAAGAGTTGTGCGCGCCGATTGACGATTCACCGGCGGCGCTCGAAGCGCTCGCATCGGAAATCGCGGCGCCCGTCGCGGTATCGCTGCCGCAAACCGGCGCGCGGGTTGATCGTCCAGTCGGCGCGCTCAATCCCGCATCGGCGGGAGCGGCGCTCGCAGCCGTTCTGCCCGAGGGCGCGATCGTAATGGATGAAGCCGCGACCAGCGGCGGTCCTTTCTTCCCGGCGTCGTTCAACTCACCGTCGCACAGCTACATGTCGCTCACGGGCGGCGCGATCGGACAGGGATTGCCATGCGCAACCGGCGCCGCAGTCGCGTGTCCCGACCGCCGCGTGGTCGCGTTCCAAGCCGACGGCAGCTCGATGTACACGATTCAGTCGCTCTGGACGCAGGCGCGCGAGAGTCTGAACGTGACGACGGTACTCTGCAACAATCGCAGCTATCGAATTCTCCAGGTCGAGCTCGCACGCGCAGGAATCAAGGAGCCGGGTCCCAAGGCGCGCTCGCTGACTGACCTTGGTCATCCCGATCTCGATTTCACGAACCTGGCGAGCGGCATGGGAATGCCGGCGGTGCGAGTGAATTCGGCGGAGTCGCTGGTGATCGAGCTCGAACGATCATTTGCCACGCCCGGTCCGGCGCTGATCGAGCTGATGCTGGGATAGGCGGTCTCTTCGAGCATCCGCGCGCGCTTTCTCCGGCCGCGGGCGATACCGTAAGATGCGCGCATCATGGCTCGACGTAGCACCGCCAAAGCCTCGCTCAACTCGCACCCCAGCGCGATCGAGCTGCCCGCGCTGAAACCATTGCGCGTCATCGTCGCGGGCGAGGTGATTCTCGATCGTTACCTGTGGGGCGACGTCTCGCGCATTTCGCCCGAAGCGCCGATTCCCGTGCTGCGCGTGCAGCGGCGCGAGGAAAAACCTGGCAACGCCGGTTTCGTCATGGCCAATTTGCGCGCGCTCGGCGCGGACGTCAGTGCGGTCAGCGTTGTCGGCGCGGATCGGAACGGGCGGATGTTGCGCGAGATCTTCGGCGATCTTGGAATCGCGACGCGCTCGCTGCTCACCGATCCGGAGCGGCCGACGATCGTCAAGGAGCGGATGCTCGGATCGGTACAATCGGCAAATCGCGCCACGCAGCAGCTTCTGCGCGTCGACGAGGAAGATCCGACGCCGCTGAGACCCGTGCGCGAGCGCGAGCTTATTTCGCGATTCAAGCGCGAGTTGAAATCCGCCGATGGCGTGCTGATTTCCGATATCGACAAGGGACTAATGACGCCCTCGCTTCTGCGCGCGATTATCGACGGCGCCCGCCAGCACGAAATTCCGGTGATCGTCGATCCGAAGCGCACCGAAGACTTTTCGATCTATCGCGGCGCAAGTGTGATCACGCCCAATCGCTACGAAACCGAAGTCGCAACCGGAATCCGGCTGCTCGATCGCGACGCGTGGCGCAAGGCAGCCGAGATGCTGGTGAAGAAGCTCGATCTTGACGCGTGCCTGATCACGCTCGATCGCGACGGCATGTACCTCGCCGAGAAAAACGGCGACGACACGTATATCGCGACCATGCCGCGCGAGGTTTACGACGTGACGGGCGCGGGCGACGTGGTGTTGTCGGTGTTCGGCATGTTCACCATCGCGGGACTGGGCTACCAGTCTGCCGCGCGCATCGCGAACATCGCCGCCAGTATCGAGGTGACGCGGCTTGGCACCGAAGTCATCACGCGCGAAGATTTGTCGCGCGCGTTGAGACCGATTCACGACCTGAGCGAGCGCAAGATTCTCTCCGCCGAGGAGCTCCGCGTCGCGCTCGATCGCGAGCGCCGCGCCGGCAGGCGGATCGTGTTCACCAACGGATGCTTCGATCTGCTCCATGCGGGCCATATCCAGATTCTTTCGTTCGCGCGCGCGCAGGGCGACGTGCTGGTGGTGGGCCTCAACAGCGATCGCAGCGTGCGCGCGCTCAAGGGTCCCGAGCGGCCCATCTATCCGGCGGCTGAACGCGCGCGAATCCTGGCCGCGCTAGAGGCCGTTAACTACGTGACGATCTTCGACGAAACGCGCGCCGAGCGGACGATCCGACGGATCAAGCCCGACGTTCTGATCAAGGGCGAAGACTGGAGCGGCAAGCGCGTCGATGGGCAAGCGTTCGTCGAGTCGCGCGGCGGCCGCGTCGTGCTCGCTCCCCTGCTCGGCGGCCGAAGCACGTCGCATACGATCGAACGCATGCGTGCGGGCACGCAGGCTTAGGACTTCGCGCGGCGTCTGATGCGATCGAGGTAGGGTTGGAGTTCCGATACTTCGAACCACCACGCAAGCCCGAAGTAAACGCATCCGAAAATTCCGAGAACTAAGAGGCCGCCAATGCGCGCGCCAAGAAATGCAGTGTGCAGCTTGATCCAGAACGCGATCGCCGAGGCCGTCACCGCCATCGCCCACAGCGGCATCAGGAATTTGGTGTGCAGGCCGGTCCATCCGATACGCCGGTTGAGGCCCCGTCTGAGCAGTACGAACTCGACCCATCCGGCGATTCCGGCTGAGGCGGTGAGGCCGGCGACGCCCCATTTCTGATCGATCCCGATCCAGTGCGGCAGCGGAATCGCGAAGAGGTAGCCGAGCACCACCGTCAGCGCGACGCGGATGAGCGCGTAGCGGAGCGGCGTTCGCGTATCCCACAGTGCATAGAACGCGGAGTTGTAAAGCCGGCCCATCGTCGCCGCCAGCAGGCCAACGCCGGAGCCCGCAACCACCGACCATACGTAGATCGCGTCGGCGTGCTTGAATGCTCCCGACTGAAAGATCACCGCACTGATCACGTCGCCAAGGATGATGAAGGCGGCCGCCGAGGGTACGACCCAAAACGCGATCTGCTTGAGCCCGCGATCGAGGCGATAGCGCAGAATCGAGGCCATCTGCTCCGGAGACGCAGCCGCGCGCGACATCGTCGGTAATTCCGACGCTGCAACGGAAAATCCGAACAGGCTGATCGGCAGCATGTAGATGATCTGGCCGTAATTGAGCGCGGCGACCGCGCCGGTCGGCAACAGACTCGCCAGGACGGTATCGACGTAAGCGCTGATGTTGACCGCGCCCTTGCTCGCCACGACCGGCGTGAGGTTGTGGAACACCGACTTAAGTGGCGACGCGATGCGCTGCCAGTTCACGTTGTAGCGGCGCATCAGCGCCATCATCTGCGGAACCTGCACGGCGATCTGAAGAATCGCGCCGATGATCGCCGCCCACGAGAGCATGATCGTGAGGCCGTCCTGCGAGCGCCGCGGGCCGTAGTAGATAAGCGCTGCGATCATCGCGGCATTCATCGCCACGCCGGCTGAATACGATACGAAGAACTTGTGATGGCTGTTGAGAACGCCGAGGCACCACGACGACATCACGAGCAGTCCGGTGCATGGAAACAGGATGCGTACAATGTGAATCGTCAGCTCGCGCTTGTCCGCCTGGAATCCCGGCGCGATGACATCGATAAGGTACGGTGCGCCGAAGATTCCGAGTACGACGAGAATCGCGACGGCGAGACTCAGCAGCGACCCGACTCCCCATGCGACCATGTCGGCGGTCTCCTCGTCGCCTTCGCCGAGGAGCTTGCTGTAAACGGGGATGAACGAGGCTGACAGGACGCCTTCGCCGAGCAGGTTCTGCAGGATGTTCGGGATCCGAAAGCCGGCCTGGAACGCGTCGGCGGCAGCAGAGTTGCCGAGGAAGTGGGCGAAGAATTGCGCGCGGACCAGGCCCGACAGGCGGCTCAGCATCACGCCCGCCGCGACGAGGCCCGCGCGATTGGCGCCGCCCGGAGCGATCTTCGGGGCGCGGCTCGCCGTCGAGCCTTGCCCTGGTGGAATCGGATTGGTTGCGACTTCGGCCAAAATCGACCTGCCGATGGGAGTATAACGACCGCGTCCGGCGCGGAGTAGCATCTCGCGGCGGCAGCTTCGTTGCGCAAATTCGCGATAGAATACGCGCGTGAGCTTTTCGCTCTACATCCATATTCCGTATTGCCAGGCGAAATGCCCGTACTGCGATTTCAATTCGTATGCGGCCGCGAGCTGGCCCGAGGCAGAGTACACGGCGGCGCTGATTCGCGAGCTCGAGACTCGCGCGGCGGCGAGGCCATTTGCGGGCGAGAATCTCCGAACGATTTTCTTCGGTGGTGGAACGCCGTCGCTGTTTGCTCCCGATTCAATTGGCAAGATTCTCGAGGCCGCTGACCGCTTATGTGGAATCGAAAGCGGCGCAGAGATCACGCTGGAGGCGAATCCAGGCACCGTCGATGCGACTAAGCTCGCCGGGATGCGCGCGGCAGGCATCAATCGCGTCAGTTTCGGCGCGCAATCGTTCAACCCGGCGATTCTGAAATTCCTGGGACGCATCCATTCGGCGGAGGAAACTCGTGACGCGGCCAGACTCGCGCATCGGGCGGGATTCGAGCGCCTCAATCTCGATTTGATTTTCGCGGTGCCGGGTCAGACGTTGAGCGACGTGATGTATGACATCGAATGTGCATCGGCGCTCGAGCCGGATCATATCTCCGCCTACAACCTGACTTTCGAAGAGGGCACGGCCTTCTTCACCGACATGAAGCGCGGTCGCATCAAGCCACTGCTCGGCGACGATCAGGCAGCGATGTACGAGGCGGTCCGCTCGGAGCTGCCGCGCCGCGGCTATGCGATGTATGAGATCTCCAACTACGCACGGCCAGGACGCGAGGCGCAGCATAACCTGACTTACTGGCACGCCGAGACTTATCTCGGGATCGGCGCGGGCGCTCACAGCTTCGCGCGCGACGGCGCGGGCGGCAGAAGATGGTGGAACGCGAAGCTGCCTGCGCGATACATCGGGGATATTTCGGACTCCGGCAGTGCTGAAGGCGGATCTGAGTTCGTCGATACGCGTACAGCAGAAAGTGAGTTCGTATTCCTCAATTTGCGCTTGCGCGAGGGATTCGCGCTCGGGGCATTCGCATCGCGCTTCGGCCGCTCGTTCGAAGACGCATTCGGTACACAATCGGACAAGTTGCTAGACGGCGGCCTGCTAATTAACGATCGCGGGCAGCTTTATCTAACCGATCGCGGCCTGGAACTCGCAGACTCAGTATTCGCCGAATTTATCTAGTACAATATTTCCCAATCTCCTTATTTTCTGATCCCCTCTCCTTATCCTAGGAGAGGGCTAGGGAGAGGTTTCGCGCTGGCATAGATCGAATATCGACTTTGATTCAGTACCATGGTTTCGAATATCTGGTTGATTGAAGAATGAGGCTGGCGACGAATGCGTGGCGATGCACCTCTCCCTTGCCCACTCCTAGGATAAGGAGAGAGGATCGGCGGAGAGGAGGGCTAACTGCGTAATGAAGTTAGTATTGCTTCGGCGATTTCAAGATCGCTTGGTGTCGTGATTTTGATATTGCGGGTTGAGCTTTCTATCAGTTCCACTCGCGCGCCTATTTGCTCGACGAGATCAGCGTCGTCGGTCGCGATGATTTTTTCGCGCGTTGCGCGTTCGTGCGCCGCTATTATCAGCGAGCGTAGAAATGCCTGCGGGGTTTGGGCTTGCCACAAGCCGGCGCGCGGGACCGTCGCAATGATCGCGCCGTTTTCGCCGCGCTTCAGGGTGTCGGATACCGGGACTGCCGCGATTGCGCCGCCTGAGCGCTTCGCCGCCTCGAGGCATCGATCGAACAGACGCGCGTCTGCGAAGGGCCGCGCCGCATCGTGGATTACTATCAACTCGCTCTCTGCGCTGCTGAATGAAAGTGCGATGCGGATCGAATCCTGGCGCTCTGCGCCACCCGCGACGATCTTCACTGGAAGCTTTATCTGTGATGTTTCCGATCTCGCGACTGTTTCCATCCCTGCCGGAACGGTTATGATGACTTCCTCGATTCCCGGGACTGATGCGACGCTTGCAAGCGAATAGGAAAGCATCGTGCGGCCGCCGAGCTTGACGAACGCCTTGGGCGCGCCGCGTCCGAGACGCTGGCCGCTGCCGGCCGCAGTGATTATTGCAGAAGCCCTCATTTCTCGCTCGCGACTTTCAAATCAACGCTGGTCCGGAACGATATTGTAGCTACGGTTCCTGGGCTCATCATAGCCGTGAGGCTTCTGGCGCTTCGGCAGCTTGACCGGATCGCGCTTTACTTCTTTGTAAGGAACAATACTCAGTAGATGCGAGATGCAATTCAAACGCGCCCGGCGCTTGTCGTCGGCATTGACAATGTACCATGGCGCGTACGAGGTATCAGTAGCAAGCAACATATCGTCGCGCGCGCGCGAATAGTCATACCATAGACGGTGGGACTCCAGGTCCATCGGACTTAGTTTCCAGATCTTGCGGCCGTCCTTGATTCGCTGCATGAAGCGCCGCGTCTGCTCCTCCTGGCTCACCTCGAACCAGTACTTGACGAGGATGATCCCGGATTCGACCAAGGCATGCTCAAAGGCGGGGCAATCCTCGAGAAACCGGGTGACTTCTTCATCCGTGCAGAAGCCCATCACGCGCTCGACTCCGGCACGGTTGTACCAGCTGCGATCGAAGATCACGACCTCGCCAGCGGCCGGCAGATGCGGCACGTAGCGCTGGATATACATCTGCGATTTCTCGCGCTCAGTTGGCGCGGGCAAGGCGAGGACACGAAATACGCGCGGGCTCACGCGATCGGTGAGGCGCTTGATGACGCCCCCCTTGCCGGCGGCGTCGCGGCCCTCGAACACGATCACGACCTTGAGGCCTTTCTCCTTGACCCACATCTGCAGCTTGACCAGCTCGACCTGGAGCCGCTCGAGCTCGCGCTCGTAATCCTTGAGATCCAGCGGCTCGCGCGAGACGTTCGGAGCCTGCCTCGCGTTTTTCTTGTGCTTCGACTTCTTGCCCATCGGCGCGGTCCCCTCGGCGGCCTCGGTTCAATTTGAAATAGCCACCTGTTCCAAGACCGCATCTAGCATCGCTCGTGTCGCAGAGATAGCAGGGCGAAGCAATCACCTACTTGTGGATCGGCGGCAGCTTGGAGCATTCTGCACGCGGACGCACGAATGAGAGCGGGCTTTATCTTCGGAATCCTGATCGCTATCTGCTCGGCGCTGTGCATTGCGGGTCCGGCCTCCGCGCAGCAAGCGACGCCCGCTGCTGAGCCGACGATATCGGATCAGGAACTGGCCAAGAGCGTGCACAATCCGTTCGAGGACTTCGTCAAGATTCCGATCCAGGCGACGACCGGCTTTCGCGTCGGTCCGGAGCACAACGCCGGCGAGGCCGTGAACGTTCAACCTCTGTTTCCGTTCCACCTCAACAGCATGGTGGATATGTTCGTGCAGCCCAGTCAGACGATTACCTACATCCCGAGCCCGCACGAACAATTCGGCCTAAACGATTTTCAGACTTCGTTTTTCTTTTCGCCGGCCAAGGCGCACGAATGGATATGGGGCGCCGGCCCGATACTTCTTTATCCGACTGCGACGGGTAAGGAGTTGGGCAGTGGACGATGGTCGGCGGGACCGACCGGTGCGGTAGTATATGACCACGGGCCGTGGTTCGAGGGCGTACTCGCGTATCACTTGATGTCATACGCAGGAGATCGCAGCCGCGGCAGCGTTAACTACACGTATATCGAGCCCGACTTCAGCTACAACTGGGACAGCGGATGGTATGTGCAAACCGATCCGCCGATGTCATACGACTGGACCGCCGCGCAGAACGAGGCATGGGTGATTCCGGTGGGCGGGGACGTCGGCGATGCATTCACTATCGACAAGCAATCGCTGAGCCTTCAGGCGGGTTCATACTACTTCGTCAAACGGCCGGATGATGGTCCGCAGTGGATGATTCGTTTTCAGTTCACATTGCTGTTTCCCACCGCCAAGTGATCGTTATCGCGATTCGATGAAGTTCGTGATCAGATCGATCACACTCTGATCGACGTGGCCGGGGATTTGGTATTCGGCTGGATCGGGCGTGCCGTGGCCTTTGATAAACAGGTGGTTGAGGTCGGGGAGCTCTTCGATCTTCACCTTGGCGTCGCCCTTTAGCCCTTTTTGCCAGACCCGGATGTTGTCCTCGGTCATCTGGTAATCGCGCGTGCCGTGCAGGATCAGGATAGGAACGTCGAGCGTGCGGGCCAAGGCAACCTCGTTGCGATTGTCCATGTCGTAGAAGTACGACGCCGGCGCTCCCATCATACTTTCGTCGGGCTGCATCTGATGCTTTGAGATGCGATTGGCCTGTTCCTCGACTTTCATCATATCGGTCGGCGACGTTTCTTTCAGAAAGCGCATCTGCTGAACGATCACCTGCTCAAGCTTATGCCCCGGCGGCGCGAGCATGACGATTCCCGCGATGGGCCACGCGCGCTTGGCGATGTCAGGGGCAAGCTCCGCGCCGAGACTATGACCAACGATATAGATACGATCCTTCGCGACGTCGCCGCGCGCGCGCAGCATTTCGATCGCAGCGGCAGCATCGTCGACCAACTCGGCATCGACGGTCGTCATCCTGATTGAGTGGATAAAGCTGCGCTTGTCGTAGCGGAGCACCAGGATTCCCCGCGAGCTGAGCCCCTCGGCGATGTCCTTGAAGATATGATTCGGTCCGACGGTTTCGTCGCGATCATGGGTGCCGGAGCCGTGGACGAGCAGCACCGCAGGAAACGGTCCTCTGCCGTTGGGAATCGTGATCGTGCCAGGCAGATGAACCGGCGGCGAATTTACGACCACATCGAGCGAACGAAACTTCGATGCATCGGCATAGGGCGGCGAGGTCGCCGGCATGCTCGATTGCGCTGGCTTGAAGTAGAGCGAGGCGATACGGTCGGATTCCGAAGCCACTGCGATTTTCGCGGTGGCGTCGGTCTTGGCGAACTGAAGCTTGACGGTCTGCTCGAGGCCGCCTGGAATCGGATCGCTATGAATGACCTGCCAGCTCTTGAGCGGTCCCTCCTTGGCATAGCCGTCAAGCCACAACTTCTCGAGGCTCTGTGGTGAGAGGCCAGACTTGAGGCTCTGGTTTAGGCAATCGGTCGCGGCGACGAAGTCGTTCTTTTGAATCGCGGTGAAGAATCTGTCGATCGCGCCCTGGCTCGCGTCGCATCGAGCAGCAAAGAGAATGGCTGGGACCAGAAGAAGGAAGAAGAGCCGCCGCATCCGA